>NZ_JARFPL010000003.1:0-97498 GCF_029167205.1 Candidatus Methanocrinis alkalitolerans | reverse complement strand
GCTGAGAGCGCCGGTTCGATGGTGGTTCTAGTAGATCCTCGGAACACAAGTCAGCTATGTTCCAGGTGCGGCCTTAAAGTGCCGAAGTCGCTATCGGATCGGGTCCATGGATGTCCTCAATGCGGGCTGGTCATGGACCGTGACGAGAATGCGGCGATAAACATTCTGAGACTGGGACTACAGTCTCTGCCAAAAGCTAGAAGCCCCGCCCTTCAGGGCGGGGAGTAGTCACGAGTTTTCGTATTCTATCTCCAACAGTTCCATCTCGCTCGCGAGCCTGTGCAGCTCTTTGGTATCCAGGGCGAGAGGATCGATGTGGATTATCAGAATGCCTCTCTTCAGGGCGACCACGTCCCTCTGAGACTGGACGAACCGGAGGACCGACTCGTAGTTGCTCTGAGTTATCAGGTAGCCGAGCCCCTCCAGAAGTATAAGGGGCTCCTCGGTCTTGGAGAGGAAGTCTGAGATCATGCCGGAGAGCCGCGGGAAGTTGGTGGGGTCGACATGCCGGTATTGGGGACCGACCCCCGAGGACTGGGTCAGCCAGATCACCCCTTCGGGGGGCAAACGGTACTTCTCCATCAGCTTTTCTGGATGGTACCTGCTTATGCAGAGCCCCTCCACCCCCCGGCCGACGAGGTCGCTGTACGCCGCGAGGCTCTTTGCAGGCTTCTCCTCCTCGATGACGTAGGTCGTCCCCGGGGCTAGCCGCAGCTCAATGGGGTTGAGGCCGTACTTGGCCATCATCGGCTTTGCCGCGGTGGATAGGTTGAAGGCTGGATCCACCTCCCTGATCGCCCTCGCCAGCCGTCTCAAGGCGGCGAAGAACTCCCAGCGGCTCAACCTTCCGATCCTCTCCACCATCGGCCCACCTCCCCGGGACGCCTCTGCAAAGCCCGCCATCTCCGGATCGCAAGCGTCGCCTTCGTCCGTCCTCCTCGCGCCCCTGAAGATCTCGTCCCCATTCATCATCTCGTAGAGCCGCCTTTTGACCGCCTTCCTGCAGGGCTCGTCGAGCCTCTTGAGGAGGGCGTCAGAGAAGGCCTTGAATAGATAGGCAGGGAGGGGACCCAGGAGGAATATCAGCTCATCTGCCCGGTTTATATCTGAGGTGAGCTTCCGGTTGACGAACTCCGGCCTCACCTGGAGGACGAGCCTCGTCCGCCCCTTCCTGGAGAGTTCTTCGAGGGCGTGGACGAAGTCCAGGACCTCCGCCTCGGGAACGTTTCCCCTATTCTCATCTATCAGCTCTTCGAGGCTGTCCAGGAGGATTATGCTGTTTTTGCTGCTCTCCACAAAGGACTTTATGGTGATGAAGAGAAGGGGGAGGTTGTTGGGGGCGATGTACCGCTCCCCCCTGCCTTTCTCGTGGCTGAGCCTGATGATGGGGGTCTCGGTGAAACGCCATCTCAACCTGACCTCGTCCGGGTCAGAAGAGGTTATGCATAGCCCCTCGACCCCGTGGGTTATCTGGTCTGTGAAGACCTCGTAGCCCTTCTCGGAGGTTATGTACGTCTTTCCGGGATCTAGGGTATAAAGCGCCCTCGTCTCCTTCATCACCTCGACGACGGGCTTCACCGCCACCTCCTCTTCGACTATCATCCTGGTGGCTGTGGGCCCCAGGGAGCCGGTGAGGGTCTTCTCCAGACGGTCCCTCAGCTCGAAGAGCTGCCGGGCGTCGATCCCCTCCCTGGTTGTCTTCAGGTCGGAGAGGTTCATCTCCACGACGCTCTTAGCCCTCTCGGCACCGATGTACCGAGCCACCGTTCCCTCCAGCTCGTCTACCGTCCCGACCCTTATCACCACGCTCTCGCCGAAGGGGAGGACGGGGGAGGGTCCGGCTTCGGGACGGGCCTTATAGACGTCGACGAAGCTTTCGGCGAGGGCCTTCTCATCGTCCGTCGGCTCGTGGACGATGGAGAAGAAGACGTAAAGGGTGAAGTTCGCCAGGATCGACCAGAAGAAGGCATGAGTCCAGGGATCGAGCTGCAGGCCGAAGAGGGCCGTCGGCTGGAGGATGGCGATCCCGAAGGGGCCGGCGTCGAGGATGGCACCCGATATCCACCCTGCCTCCACGAGGGTCGGGATGAGGGCGGTGTAAGCCCAGATGACGAAGCCGGCAACGAGACCCGCCACCGCCCCCTGTCGGCACCCCTTCTTCCAGTAGAGGCCCCCGAGGGCGGCGGGGGCGAGCTGGCACGCGGCGAGGAAGGAGAGGAGGCCTATATCCACCAGGGCCGGAAAACCCACCAGGAGGGAGTAGAGATACCCCAGGGCCAAGACCAGGAGGATGTTCAGCCGCTTGAGGCTGAGGATGAGGGCCGGGAGGTTCCTTCCCTTGCCGATCTTCCTGACTATATAGGGCATCTCCAGGTCATTTAGGAGCATCGTTCCCACCGTCACCGCCGAGATGAGGACCATTGCCGTGGCTGCGGAGGTCCCCCCTATGAAGACCAAAAGCGCCAGAAGCTCCTGCCCCTGGCTCATGGGGATCGAGACCATCCACATGTCCGCCTTCCCCGGTGCCCCCAGGAGGAGGCCGCCCCAGGCGACCGCGGGAACGAAGAGGTTTATCAGGAGGAGGTAGAGGGGAAAGATCCACATCGCCTTCTTCAGGTGTTCCTCTTTCGAGTTCTCCACCACCATGACGTGAAACTGTCTTGGGAGAAACAGGATAGCAAAAGACGACATTATGATCATAGAGAACCAGGAGACGTAATCTGCCGCCAGAAGGTGAGAGTGGTCGGGGCTCGTTGCTATCCCCCTGACGATCTCGCCGTAGCCGCCGAAGAGGCCGTAGGTTATGTACATGCCGGCAGCCAAGAAGGCGACGAGCTTCACCACCGACTCGAAGGCCACCGCCGCGATCAGACCCTCGTGCCGCTCCAGGGGGTCGAGATGCCTCGTCCCGAAGATGATGGCGAAGACCCCCAGAAGGACGGCGACGAGGAGCCGCCTCACCCCCATCGCCTCGTGGTACGGGCCGCTAATTATCGTAAGAGACTCGGATATGGCTATCATCTGGAGGGCCATGTAGGGGGTTATCACCACCAGGATGGCGACGGAGACGAGGGCCCCGATGACGTAGCTTTTGCCGTACCGGAAGCTGATGAAGTCGCTTATGGTGGCCAGGCGGTGCTCTTTGGATACGACGATCATCTTCCTCAGGACCATCCAGCCCAGGAGCATCACCAGGGAGGGTCCGAGGTAGATGGGGAGAAAACCGAGGCCGTCGGTGGCGCTCCGCCCCACGCTCCCGTAAAAGGTCCAGGCGGTGACGTATACGGAGAAGGATAAGGCGTAGACGTAGGGGTTGGATACTATGCTCTTGCCCTGATCCCTCTTTCGTTCGGCGTAATGGGCTACGCCGAAGAGGAGGAGGAGGTATAAGACCATCGTCGCCAGAGCAAGGAGGGGGTTGATCAATTCGAGGTCCACCTTTCGAATAGAAATGCAAAGAGGATGATCGAGAGCCAGACGGATATTATGTAGACTAGTACGGCGGTATTGCCTATGGGATCGTCTCCCCCTCCGACCAGGGATAAAGCCGGCCAGTTGAGGAGGACGCTTCCGAGGATGAAGAGCAGGATCCAGAACTCATCCTGCTCCATAAGATCTTTCCGCGATGTCGTCATGGTGAGAGCAAGCCTGGAGTTTGAAGCAAGGATCTTATATAGTCCCCGTTTCAGATATACCTACCGCCTTGTAGGCGTATGATTCTATTTGGTCCTGTTGGGGGGGGGGTGGACCGCCCTTCCGAAAGGCAGGGCGGCCCCGAGCTTTCGGACTGCTTTTATATCAGAACCCTATTTCTCCCATCGGTGACGTTATTTGGTCCTCAGAACTCATTATTCAGGTGATATACTTCCGGAGATGGACGGGCTAGAGGTGACCCTGGCGGGCTGGGCCCACGAGGTTCGAGACCTGGGCGGAATCTGCTTTCTAGTCCTGAGGGATCGCGAGGGTCTAGCTCAGGTGACCCTGGTCGCAAAGAAGGTGGATAAAGACCTCCTCGAAAAGGTGAGGCACCTCAGCCGGGAGAGCGTCATCCTCGTCCGGGGGAGGGTGAAGGGGGAGCCGAAGGCTCCGAGGGGGTACGAGATCATACCCTCGGATATCGGGCTCCTCAACGAGGCGGATTCGCCCCTCCCCATGGACCCCACAGGAAAGGTGGGGGCGGACCTGGACACGAGGCTCGACTCCCGGTTCGTCGACCTCCGGAGGCCTTCCGTCCTGGCAGTATTCAGGATCGAAAGCGAGGTCCTCCGCTCCTTCCGCGAGTACTTCGCAGAGAACGGCTTCATCGAGGTCGCCACCCCCAAGGTGGTGGCGACGGCTACAGAAGGCGGGACCGCCCTATTTCCCATCACATACTTCGAGAGGGAGGCATTCCTCAACCAGAGCCCTCAGCTCTACAAGCAGATGCTGATGTCGGCGGGCCTCGACCGGGTCTTCGAGATAGGGCCCATCTTTCGGGCCGAGGAGCACGATACGAGGCGCCACCTCAACGAGGCGATATCCATCGACGTCGAGGTCAGCTTCGCCGACGAGGAGGACGTTATGGCCCTCCTGGAAGAGGCGATGGCCAAGGCCTACCGAGACGTCGCCGAAAGGTGCTATAAGGAGCTGAAGTCTCTGGATATCGACCTTGCCGTCCCCAGCACCCCCTTCAAGAGGGTGACCTACACCGAGGCGCTAAAGATCGCAAACGAAGGCAGGGACGCGAAGATCGAGTGGGGAGACGACCTGGACACCGAGGCGGAGAAGGCGATCGGCTCTGCCATAGGAGAGCACTACTTCATGACGGAGTGGCCGACGTCCATAAAGCCCTACTACACCCTCCCCTTCGAGGAGAGGCCCGAGATCAGCCGGGGATTCGACCTGATGCACCCCTCGATGGAGCTGGCCAGCGGCGCCCAACGGGTCCACGACCCCGACCTCCTCGTCGAGAAGATAAGACGCCAGGGGCTCGACCCCGACGGGTTCGAGTTCTACCTGAGGGCCTTCAGGTTTGGGATGCCCCCCCACGCAGGCTGGGGTCTGGGCCTAGGGAGGGTCGTTCTCACCATGCTCAACCTCGAAAACATCCGGGACGCCGTCCTCTTTCCCAGGGATCGAAGGAGGCTCGTGCCATAAATTTAGGGGGGAGTGGCGGGCTTTGGGCCCGCAGCTCCGCCATCGCCCGCCAGAGCTTTGAGATCTCGACCACCGTCGAGACCGCCTAGCCAACCTCGGCATCAGCCTTCGATTTCGAAGGCCCATGGTCCTTCGAGATCATCTCAAGGTATCGCTTTCTGTAGGGCTTTAGCTCCTCTGCCACCCCGGCGAGGCCGTACTCATCCAGGACCTTCGGGAGGGGAAAGCCCGTCTTCTCCTCCCAGCCCCTCACCTGGTAGTACCGGGGGATCAGCTCCCTCTCGGGGAAGACGACCCCCTGGTTGGGCCCGTCGGGCATCGGCTCTTCGGTGAAACGCCTCGGATTTTTATCCTCGTTCTTACCGACTAAAACTCGATTCCAGTAGGCCCTCTCCAGGTGGACGATCCGGCCGCCGACCTTCAGAAGCTCTTCGGGAGTATAATCGACCCCCGTCGCCGACTTCAATAGCCGGACCATGTCTTCGAGCTGGATCGCGAAAGACCAGGTGTGGGTGAAGGCACACTGGGTGAGGGAATCGCCTACGGCCTTCAGGTCCTCCTGGTAACGCTCCATCTCCGGCTTCTTCACCATCGAGAGCCGCTCTTCGGCAGCGCTCGTCCCCAGGATCTTCTCGACGAGGCCGGGGTAGAAGGACCCCGTCAGCTCGAGGCAGGGGAGGGCCTGGAGGTGGTCTCCGCCGCGCCTTCCCGTCGCAAAGCCGATCCCGAAGGCGAAGCCCAAGCCCCGGGGGTCGTCCTGGGACATGTCGTGCCCCTTGACGGATATCGAATAGTCCTCCCCCCGGCCCAGGATCCGGGCCGCCCTGAAGGACCCCTCGGCCAGGAGGTCGCCGAAACCCTGTCGGGCGGCGATCATCCTTATGAGGGACTCGATGAGGTCCCCGTCGCCCCATTCGACGGCGAGGCCGCCGGTATCCTCCTCGCCGATGAGCCCCTTCTCCCAGCACTCCATCGCCCAGGCGATAGCTCCGCCGCAGGAGCAGGAGTCCATCCCCAGCTCGTTGACGAGCTTGCCGTTGGCGATGACCCTGTTCATATCGAGGTGGCCCACCCTCGGACCGAGGGCGGCGAGGGTCTCGTACTCAGGGCCGCCGGTCGTCTCGCCGGCGTATCTGCCCTCCTTTATCCTGCTGAACCTGCCGCAGGAGATGGGACAGGCGAAGCACCCCTCCCGGTGAGCGAGGAAGTGGTCGCGGTGGCGTTCGCCGCTGAGGAGGTGGGCCTGGGGGTGGTTGCCCCGCTGGAAGTTCCTCCAGCAGAACCAGCCATGCTCGTAGTTGGCAGGCATGGTGAGGAGGAGCGATCCCTGGTCGTGGAGGAGCTGAGCGACGGCGTCCCGTTTGAGCCGGCCTCTCGTCTCGGCGCAGATCTCGAAAAACTCCTGGGGGCTTTCAATCTCGACGGCCCCCGTCCCCCGGACGGCGACTGCCTTCAGGTTCTTTGAGCCCATCACCGCCCCCATCCCGGACCTGGCCGCCGCCCTCGATACGTCGTTTATTATGCAGCCGTATCTCACCAGGTTCTCCCCGGCTGGCCCGATGGCGGCGACGTGAACCTCCTGGTCGGATAGATCCTCCTTGACCATGGCGTCGGTCTCGGAGATCCTCCTCCCCCAGAGGTGGGAGGCGTCCCTGATCTCCACGAGATCGTCGAGAACCGAGAGGTACACCGGCTTCTCTGACAGCCCCTGGATCACGATCTGGTCGTAGCCCGCAAACTTCATCTCCGGGCCGAAGTTGCCGCCCATATTCGAGTCGCCGAACCCCTCGGGGGTCCCCAGGGGCGACTTGGCGGTGATCGTCGTTCTGGAGCTGGCAGGCGCAAAGGTCCCCGTCAGAGGCCCCACCCCGAATATGAGCCTGTTTTCGGGGCCCAGGGGGTCGACAAAAGGTCCCACCTCCCTGTAGAGGAGCTCGGAGTTGAACCCCCGGCCTCCGAGCCACATTTTGCGGTGGGATATGTCGATATACTCCACCTTCGACGATCCAGATGTCAAGTCCACCCGGAGCCTCTTTCCCGTCCACCCTTTGACCATCGTAGTCATGATAGGATCCCTTCCCGTCTTTCTTCGGTCCTCAGACCGCCTCGCCGGGGGCTCTCAGGAGCGCCCTCCTCCTGGCCATAAGATGCTGGTCGAGATATACGAAGGACAGGGCCCCCGTGGGGCAGAACCGAGCGCAGAGGGGGTCCCCGCCGCAGAGGTCGCACTTGAATGC
This sequence comes from Candidatus Methanocrinis alkalitolerans, assembly GCF_029167205.1. Taxonomy (NCBI): domain Archaea; kingdom Methanobacteriati; phylum Methanobacteriota; class Methanomicrobia; order Methanotrichales; family Methanotrichaceae; genus Methanocrinis; species Candidatus Methanocrinis alkalitolerans. The sequence goes on along the minus strand of NZ_JARFPL010000003.1, from coordinate 90,125 downwards.
GAGCCCCTTTTCGGGGTGGAAGCCTATCTGAGAATGAGAACACGCGGATATGCAAGCCCTGCACCCTTTGCAGAGGGCCTCGTCGATGAGGACCGCACCTGTGGCGACGTCACGCCTGATGGCGCCCTCGGTGCAGGCCGAGAGGCACTCAGGCCTGGTGCACTGGGCGCAGACGGTGGGGACGTTCCTCCCTTCGGAGTCGAACCTGATCACCCGGATCCGGGAGAGGGCCGGGCTGCACTTTCCATCGTGGCCCAGGGAGCAGGCCATCTCGCAGCTCCTGCATCCCGTGCAGAGGGATGGCTGGACCATCAGAGTTTTAAGAGCCATTTGAGATCACCAAAGAACATTGATGTACTATTTTATCCTATGGTGGAGGAAGGCTGCAGCTTATATAAGATTTGCGAGCAGGCCAGAGCTCGTCCTCATACCACAGCTGGCGGAAAGTCTGGCCACTGACAGAAGATCGAAAGATAGGGTGGTGCGCCTGGATTCGGTTGATATATCCAAAGAGAAACGATACCGATCTTGTTTTTGTTAGATAACCCTTTGGTCCATCTCGAATTCAAAAACGCTAATGCGCAGTGCCTCTAAAAACTCTAATCGAATTATCAACCGAATCAAAGAGCACCACCAAAGATAGAGGGAAAAGGGAAGCTTCTCACGCCTTTCAGGGCGGTCTGCAGGTCCCACAGGGAGCGTACCCCCTCTCCCTCGCCACCTCGGGGCTGGAGAACCAAACCTGCTCGCCGGGGGGGATGTTCTTGGCCCATCGACAGTCAGGGTAATGGTACTTGTCCGAATACGCCCATCCGACGTAAAACCGTTTGACCTGGACGGATCCAAACCCCTCCGCGGGGAGCTCTCCTCTGGAGGGGAGATTAAAAGCTTTAGAATCTCTCCACCAGTCCCCGGGGGCTGAAAGGGGCTGGAACTCTCTCACCTTGGCGTACCCCGCATCCTCCAGAAGCCGATTGAAGACCGGAGAAGCTATGGGAACGCGGTTCACCACCATCCTGCCGTAGGGCCCCTTTCCGTCCAGGGTGCGGTCTTCTACATCGAACCAGACCATCTTGTTCAAGAGGACCGAGATCGGCGGGATATCCCCCTTCGAGGAGGCATCCGGCGTCGGAACCTTCGGGGCGCTTCCAATCGCGAGAAAGGCCGGATCGATCCGGAGGGGCATCCCAACCCCCAACTTCGGATCGTTCGATCCTTCGGGATCGTCCGGAACGTCTATCCCAGAAGGGACGTCCGCCTCGATAATCCGCCCCTCCAGAGGAGCATCGGGTATCGGGTCTAGATCAGGATGGTTCGGCGCCCCTATGGAGATTAGAGACGCGGTGAGGATCAGAGCGAGGACGACTTCAGATCGCATCCGTCTCCCTCCAACTATATCGGTCCTCCTCTTGCAGTTGAGAAAAAGTTTCCATCTCTCCGAGGTCTAAGATCCAGCAATGCAGCATAATCAACCGGATAACCTCAGCTTTCATCTCGATCTCATCGATGGGCAGGGAAAAAATGGCCATGGGAAGAGGTTAGAGTAGAGACAGATCTAGGGCCTGTCTCTCCTCTAAATCTCCTCTGACTAACCTGGTATTGGTATCCGTTTCAAGGTGGGACTATGTCACCGAGGGTGCCTTCGTCCATCTCGGGTATGACTATGTCACCAAGGGCGCCTTCGTCCATCTCGGGTATGACTATGTCACCAAGGGCGCCTTCGTCCATCTCGGGTATGACTATGTCACCAAGGGCGCCTTCGTCCATCTCTGGGGGTACGATGTCGGCGAGGGTGTCGCCGATCGTCTCAACGGGGGCCGCGACTTCCGCCTCTTCTGGCAAGATCAGGACCGAGTCGATGACGTGGATGACGCCGTTGCTGCAGACGATATCGGTCGCCGTCACGTTGGCGCCGTCCACCGTCACGCCCTCTTCGGTTACCTCAACGGTGAGGTTTCCGCCCTGGAGGGTGGGTATAGCCGTCATGTTCACGACGTCTGACTCCATGATGGCGCCGGCTGCGACGTGGTACTTGAGGATCTCTGCCAGGGTCTCGTTGTCGATCTCGTCAAGTCCCTCTAATCTTGCAAAGGCGTCGTCGGTGGGGGCAAAGACGGTGAAGGGTCCGTCGCCGCTGAGGACTTCAGCGAGACCTGCGGCCTCGACCGCCGCCACCAGGGTGTTGAAGTTGCCTGCATCTATCGCCGTCTCGACGATGTTCATGAGAGCGGGCTCCTCAACCACTGGCTCCTCAACCACGGGCTCCTCAACCACGGGCTCCTCGACCACGGGCTCCTCGACCACGGGCTCCTCGACCACGGGCTCCTCGACCACGGGCTCCTCGACCACGGGCTCCTCAACCACGGGCTCCTCGACCACGGGCTCCTCGACCACGGGCTCCTCGACCACGGGCCTCTCTACTGCAGGTACCGTGACAGATGGAACGGGAACCTCACATCCTAGGCTCGATGCTGGGGCGCCCATCCCGATGGAATAGCCCTGGAAGGCGGCTGAACCCATCGTGTATTGGTAGGGACTTTCCGAGCCTATGGTATAGGCCTGAAGGCCCCCGGACCCCATGGTATACTGATAAGGACTTCCCGAGCCTATGGTATAGGCCTGAAGGCCCCCGGACCCCATGGTATACTGATAGGGCGTTCCCGAGCCTATAGTGTATGATGGATTTGCTGAACTGCAAACGGTATATGCCATAGCTGGCGATATCATTATGGCGGCCACCAGAAGCGCCGCCGAAACCGCCAAAAATCCTCTGGTCATCTAATCCTTCCTCCGATACCTCTCTAAACATATTCACATACTGAGCTTAAATATTCTCCCCTCTGAGAAGAACCGCACTCTTGACCGGCTCTCAAAGAACTGAGGATCCTTCACGTATATAGACTTTCTTGGCGGTATCGCTCGAAAAAAAGCGGCGGTGGACTTTTATTTCGAAATGCAAACGAAGACCAAATGACCATTCTTGATGAAAACCATCAATAGATGACGCGCCCATCTTTGAGGTCTCATCAGGATCAATCTCCTGAAAGCGGCCCCAGGACGATGCGGGATCAGCCCTTTGGGCCGGAGATTGTGCCGTGGATATGAGATATCAACACATCTCCCCTGCTCCTGGAACCCGGGGTGTAACGTCCGTCTAGATGGCGCATTATCAGCCCTCCGAACCCCCGATCTAAAGACCATCGGAGGAGCTCCATCACCTCGTCGGGATCGCAAGAGACCTTCTCCTCCGCCAGAAATACTTTTGAAGATAGGGGCTCGCCAGCCACCCCTTTAAGCCCTCGGCTCAAAAGCCTCCGACGTTCTCCGTACCCTTCATCGATCATCTCCCGACCGTCCAGGTATAGGAGATCCGATGCCGCAAAGGAGGGGGTCGCCAGATCCTTTGACCTGCCTTTGAGGTTGATCCTCCCCACCATATCCGACCGGGGCGATATCCGGCCACCATGAACCAGGAGAAACTCTCCCTCCATGATGAAGTTCCCCTTTATCCTCATCACCTCTTCTGCCAGGTCGTCGAGGGGCGAAGTGACGTTTCGAAGCTGGCTCGTATAAATGAATACCTGGTCGTTCAACTTGTGTACCTGGACCCTGAGACCGCCGTACCTGACTGCGTAAGCCGCCTTCTCCTCCATCCAGATAGGAAAATCCTGCCCCCTATTATCCCCAAAGAGCATGAACCTGGCAGGATTTGGGGGTGCCAGCTTCACCTCGAATATCTCCCCTCTATAGGCGCTGAGGGCCACGATGCCGAAATCCGGGAGAAGGGCGTACGCCCTCTCAACCTGAGCAGCCTCGACAGAGAAGGCCTTTCCGATGGCATCAGCCATCAGAGACGGGCCCAGCCCCACCATCATCCTCCCCAGAACGGTCCTGGCTATGTACTTGGCCTCCAGAGGGGTGGCGTTCAGAAGAAGCCCCTTAAGGATGGACTTCTTCCTGGAAAGGGAACCCGGCCCCCTCTGATCTGATATCTGGCGGAGGGAGTCGTAGACCTGAAGGGCATCCGTCGAGGAAGAGGTGAGGGTCTGCTGGGACCGCCTCTGAACCATCATAAAAGCCAAATCTCCCAGGTCAGACCCTTCCGATTCTGCAGATCTGCCCCGGCCAGATAGCTCTCCGATGACCTCTCCCAGGATCTCAGGGCCGATCCCCATCTCCCGCGATTCCCAGGGAGGCCAAAGCCGGCCCGATAGAAGTCTAGCCGTCGGTCGGAGCATCTCCGGGAGCATGCTCCTGAGAAGAGATGCCACAGCTTCTGCCTTATCGTCCCTCCGTTCCTCTCTTCTGACCGCCTCCAGAGCTCTGGCGACCTCTATATATGGGAGCATCGGATGCTACCCTTCGACCTTCAGTTCTTTAAGCCCGTCGATCATATCCCGAAGCTGGTCTATGGCATGGTCCAGATCTTCGAGAAACGACCCTGTACGCTCCGTGGTGACCGCTCCAGGCGCCGAGGCGGCGATGAGCCCCTCCTGCTCCAGCACCCGCAGAGAGTATCGGACTTTGTGGCTCGGTATCCCCGTCTCTTCGGCGAGCTTCAGGATGCCGATCGGCTCGTTCTCCACCACATATTTCAGGATTATGAGGTGCCTTTTGAGCATCTCAAGCTCCTTCTTCACCTTCTCTGTCACCATAATTTCACACCCAATCGTAGCACCCATAACAATATTTAGCGAGCAATCTCGATGCTTTATAATTCCATCGATTGACATGGTCCATGTTATCATTCAGATCTTAAAGGTTCGCCCATCCATCTCACATAGGACGCAGGCTGAAGTTCTTCATGGCATATCCGGGTCGCTGAACTCTCAAGACAGGCTACCTCATCAATTTCATGAGAGGTGGCATAAGAGCGTAATCTCCACCGGATGCGATCCTCGGCGTTTGATATCCAGCCATGATATAAAATATCTCGCCCATCAATCCGCAGTTATTTTGAATCAATAAGTTCATATATGAGAGACTAGTTGTTCACAGTATAAAATCAAAGAGATTCGAAAGTTAGGCGCCGGAGCTTCGCGAGAGCTTTTTGGAGTAAAGAGATCTCAGGTGGTCTGGAGATGACGCGAACCTTAAATTCGGAGTTCGACCTGATGCGGCTTGCACCCTGCGATGAGGAACTCATAATAGCCTTTATGCCATCAAACCGCGACATTTATAGGATTCTTCAGACCTGTCACAAGCTCAAAACCGTTCGCATCCATCCCGATACCTTAAAAGAGATGCCCTGCGTCGGCCAGACTCTCCTCTACATGCAGAAGGTAGAGATCTCCGTCGACGACGGCGTCCCCAAAAGTCCGTCTAGAGGAAGCGGCTACACATCTCAGAAGAAGGATGAGACCCCGGCAGAAGCCCACCATTCCGGGGTCATGATTATAGCCCGTTGACCTCTGGATCGATTAATATTCCAAGGCCTTGAGGGCTCTCGCACTTTCATCCCAGCCGCCGCGAGCCAGGTCAGATATCCGTCCGCCTTCTCCTGACGAAATCTATGCCGTGCTTGGATACGACACGGCTCGCTTTGAGGTCCTCTTTGCCCAGGATCTGGGGAGAAGATACCCCGGTCACCACCAGCATCGTCCTTATACCGTTGTCGAGGGCGGGGTCGATCTGGGCACCCCAGATGATCCGAGCTTCTGAGTTGATCCTTTCATAGACCTCTTCCACCACCGTCTCGGCATCGGATATCGTCATGCTGGACCCGCCCACGACGTTGACCAGCGCCGACGTAGCCCCCGATATGTCCACGTCCAGAAGGGGGCTACGGAGGGCTTTGATCACCGAGTCTTTGCTCTTCATCTCGCCTTCCGCCTCCCCCAGGCCGATCATGGCGACGCCGCCGTTGGACATTATAGTCCTGACGTCTGCGAAGTCCAGATTTATCAGCCCAGGCCTCGTTATAAGCTCCGCAATGCCCTTCACCGAACGCATCAGCACCTCGTCCGCCACCTTGAAGGCGGCCTGGAGGGGCAGATCCGGGACGACTTCCAACAGCCGATCATTGGGGACGACGATGGCGGTGTCTGAGACCTCTCGGAGCCGTTTCAGCCCGGCGTCGGCGTTGGCCATTCTGATCGCACCCTCTGCGGCGAAGGGGAGGGTCACCACGGAGATGGTGAGGGCCCCCATCTCTCTTGCCACCTCAGCCACCACGGGAGCGGCTCCGGTACCCGTCCCGCCCCCAAGGCCGCAGGTTATGAAGATCATGTCCGCCCCCTCCAAGGCGGCCCTGATATCATCGATGCTCTCTCTCGCAGCCTCCTCCCCGATGGAAGGGAGGCTTCCCGCCCCAAGACCCCGCGTGGTCCGTCGCCCGATCAGGAGGCGACGGTCCGCGTTTATATGGAGGAGGTGTTGAGCGTCGGTGTTCATGGCAAGGAGCTGTGCCCCCTCGACCCCGGTCTCGGCCAGCCGCTCGATGGTGTTGGACCCGCCACCTCCACAGCCAACTACCTTTATAACCGTCGTCAGCTGCTCCAGAACCGCCACCAGATCCTCGTCGTTCTCCATTGCCCTCGACGGAGATCTCAGGCCCACCAGATCTTCGTCGCTTTCCATGGCCCTTGACGGAGGAGCTGCGCGACCCTCGAGCTCAGATCTGTTAAGAGCCTCATCTATAATCGACTTCACGTCCATCACCTGGGCTTCTTTGTTCTTGAATCTAGCAGCCTATTGGTATATGGATTTTTTCATAGTGAACTCAAAATAGCTCTCGAAAAATGGGACACAGCGACTATTTTATTAAGCTTCTTATAATGAGTAATATTATATCATAAATGTTAGTGGCGAAGTCGGCATAATCCATCGCCGCCTTTTCCGAAGTCGTGACCCAGACATCCTCGTGACCCAGACATCCGTTCGTGGATCCCCCTCTCGATGAGCCGACCTCCGCCTCCAGAGCCATCTCGTCTCCGCGACGACCTTCGATCCTCTCGTTTCCCTTCAAACCCTCCTTCGACTTTCGTCCAGGGCAGCGACGATCCCTCCGAAACCGAGGCTGACGGATATCAGCTTTATTACGGGTCCTGCATAGGGCAGAAGGAAGAGGACGCTCAGAATTATGTAGCCCAGGACGAAGGCTGTGAGATCGTTCCTATCCTGGTTCAGGGTCGATAGAGCCCATCTGCCGAGGCTATAGGAGACGAAAATGTCTGCGAGCAGAAGGGCTGCGACGAAGAACGCCAGGAGGAGGAAACCCAGGGGAAGGCCGACGACGGTCAACATCGAGATGACGATGAGGATCGACGAAGCGACGATGAGCCCGAAGCCCAGCAGGGCCCTTGCCGGCGCAGACTCCCTGATCTTCCGATCGACGGCGGAAACGCCGCCCGGTGACAGCCGAAGGGCCAAAAGGCCGACGATCAAATAGCCCAGGATCATGAGGAAGCTGAAGGTCGATATGACGGCCTTCGACTCGCCTTCAAAAGCCCCCTCCTGCCACCTCTGGAACTTGACGGCGCCAGCGGAGCCAAGGTTCTCGAAGTTTCTGGCGCTGACCCAGAGAGTCCCCTTGACCATTCCGGCGTTATAGACCTCGCCTCCGGATAATGCCGCATCCCTTCCAATCTCCGAGGTGGGGTGGACCCTCACCTGGCCTCCTGCCATCACCACGTTCCTCTCGACGTCGCCCCGGAGGTTTATGGTGCCGCCTGCGGCCACGACCTTTCCGCCGACATCGGAGTTCAGTTCAATCACCCCTCCGGCGACGACCAGGTCGCCATTTATGGGGGCGTTTACGAAGACGTTCCCACCGGCGATGAAGGCGCTATCGACAGGAGCGTTGACGTTCACGGTGTTGCCGCCGGCGAAGAGGTCGTCGGCTATCGGGGAGTCTATGTTGACTACATCGCCCCCCACGATCTCCAGAGCTTCGGCAGCCGGAGCCGTTGCCAGGATCGATGTCAGAAGCAGAATGCAAAACCATCCCATCTTGCCACCGGACATAAGATTATCACCCGTAATAACGATGATCAGGATAAATAAAAAGTGTTCTGAGGTCGGGTCTTTTTGACTGTTTCAGAGCGGCCCACCCACTACGAGACCTGGTAGGTGACGACGACCCTCGATCTGACCGTCACCATCCCCGGCTCGCCGGAGACCTCCTCCTCGAAGGGGTCGAGGAGAGATAGCATAGAGAGGTCGAAGAGGCCCGCCACCTCCAAAGCCCCCGGGTCCGTCCCCGAGGTGGGCTGCAGGACCCGGGGCGGCGAAGGCTCGAATATCTCCAGCCTCTCTTCGAGGACGAGCCCCGCAGCTGAAGCCAGGGATTCTGCGACCCTCTCTGCGTCTTCGACCGCCAGCCTCCGCGCCTCGGCGAAGGCCGCGCCCTTCTCCGCCAGAGCGTACCCGGATATCTCCACCTCGGCCCCCTGGGCCTTCGCCGCCTCGAGGGTTCTATCGACCAGGGCTTCATCTTCCGCGTCGAGCCGGACGGTCGCCTGATCCATCACCCGACTAACCCCCACCTCGGCGACGGTGACGGCGTTGGAGTTGTTCGATAACCTGCTGATGGAATGGATTCTTGATACGCTTCTGGCCCTGCCGGACCAGACGTCTTCGATCTTCAGGCCGGCGTCTACGAGGGCATCTATCGTTCTGTTCAGCCCTTCGGAGCTCTTCATCGATGCGACGGTGGCGTTCTCGTCCTCGGCGGTCACGGTGAAGGTGACATAGACCCTGTCCGCCGGGACGAGGATCTCCCCTTCGCCGACGACCGTCAGGGTTGAGGCCGCCTCCGCCGATCCAAAGAGGGTTAGAATTAACAGACCAAGTAAAATCGCTGCTGCCTTCATAGCCATATTCCCCAAGGCCTTTATTATGGGCGAAGGGGACCATAAAGTAAACGGTCGGATGGGGGTTTATAGAGCCCTTCACGAAAATCTCAGCAGGATGCCCCCGACTTCAGTCGGGGGAGGAATGCGCGCCTACTCCCGCTTCTCCTTGGCACCGAAATGTTCATCTCCATAGATGGGATATGTATATACACATGATGCAGACGCTCAAGGTCAAACTTGAACCGACCCCAGAACAGGTTCAAGCTATCCGCGAGACGATGCATCAGTTTAACGCCGCCTGCAACTTCGTGGCTGACAAAGCGTTTGAGCTTCGTAACGCGAATAAAATCGAGCTGCAGAAGGTCGTTTATTATCCGATTCGGGAACAATTTAACCTCTCCGCTCAGATGGCGGTCAGAGCCATCTCTAAGACCTGCGAAGCCTACAAGAGAGACAAATCGATCAAACCGACCTTCGATCCTGACGGATCTGTCGTCTACGATCAGAGACTCATGTCCTGGAAAGGTCTCGATCTCGTTTCTCTCTTGACTCTCGAAGGCAGGATAAAGGTCCCTGTTGTCATCTGCGAGTACCACGAACCCCGGCTCAATCGGATCCGAGGACAGGCCGACCTCATTTTCGAACGGGGTGAGTTCTATCTCTGCGTCGTCGTCGAAGTTCCCGAGTCTGCGAAGATAGAACCGATGGGTGTTATCGGCGTCGATCTCGGGATCAAGAACATTGCCGTTGATTCGACCGGCGAAGAGTTCTCCGGTGACGGCATCGAGAACCTTCGATCCAAGATAGATAACCTCAAGGCCGATCTTCAAAGCTGTGGGACCGATAGCGCCAAACGTCATCTCAAGAAACTCTCGGGTCGAGAGGCCAGGTTTCGTCGGGACGTAAACCACTGCATCTCCAAAAAGCTGGTTGCGAAAGCCAAAGACACCTCTTCTGTGATCGCCCTCGAAGATCTTCAGGGTATCCGGGAGAGGATGACGGTTTCGAAGGCTCAGAGACGCAAACAGCATAGCTGGGGATTCTATCAGCTCAGGCAGTTCCTCGAGTACAAGGCAGCGATCGCTGGAGTTCCAGTGGTCTACATCGACCCTGCCTCATCGGTCATCGGTTAAGGATATAAAATGCCTTTATCTTGAAGTTCATATTACGCTTTATGCGTTGAAAGAATGAGGTCAGAATTTGAGAACGGATTGCTGCACCCATTTTGATCCCGCCAGACTTGGAGGACTTGCTACCAGGAATGCTATTGCATCGCGATTTTTCCCTTAACCGATGACCAATGGACCCTGCCTATACGTCCCAGGAATGCCCCGTTTGTCATCATATATCCCGGTCAAACCGACCTACTCGGGATCAGTTTGCCTGTGTCTGCTGTGGTTTCTCTGGCCCTGCTGACACCGTCGCAGCTCGGAACATAGCTGCAAGGGTGGGCTGTCAACCTGCCCATCGTGGCCCGATTTTTTGCGGAGCCGCAAGCCCCCAATACTGGCGAGCATCATGCCCGCCAATTCATTGGCGGGTAGTTGACGCCAGGTTATTGTAGACCTTCGTTCCAAAAGATATCTGGGAAGACGCTTCTGCCGGATAGACGGAGGACGGGGCGGGAAGGAAAAACGGATCCATGACCGAAAGATTCACAGAGAGGATCAAAGCGGGGGGAAGAGAGCTCTTCATCCGAGCCGACGGCTTCAGCCGTGGCTCGTTGGGGGTATCGTTGAGAGCTCTTCGCAGCTTCAACGATGCCCAGGGATCCCAGGCTGCTGCAGCTATAGCCTATTATGCCCTCTTCTCCCTCTTTCCGCTTTTTATCATCCTTCTGGTTTTGGCCAGCACCCTATTGCAGAGCAGAGAAGTTCAGGTCCAGATCTTGAGCCTCGTCGGAGAGGTTCTGCCGCCGGGGGAGGATCTGGCGAAAGAGAGCGTCCGGAGGATAATGGAACTGGGTGGCCTTCCACCGGCGGAAGAATTTTTGCGCGACAGCCTCGATGAGGTGATGAGGCTGAGGGTGCCGGCGGGGATCGCGGCGGCGTTGGGGCTCGTCTGGGCCTCCACCTCCGTCTTCATCGCCCTGGCCAGGAACGTAGATAGAGCCTGGAGGGGGTCTGCCCAACGGAACTATCTGAGATGGCGAATCCTGGGCCTCACCATGGCCGGAGGTCTGATGGCGGGGCTATTGGTCGTCTCTCTATCCCTGGCGGCCCTCTTCCGCCTCCTATCCGAGGTTCAGGGCGGTGGCCCTCCCCTCTACGGGGGGTGGCTGGTGAAAGCCCTCACAGACCTCATCCCCGTCCTCCTCGTCTTCTTGATCACATTTCTGCTTTATCTGCTGGCACCCAACACCGATGTAAGACGATCCGAGGCGGCCTGGGGCGCCATCGTCGCCACCTCCGGCTGGACCGCCACCAGGGTGGCCTTCACATGGTACCTGGATATGGGGCCGGCGAGGGAGCAGCTGGTATACGGCTCTCTGGGGACGGTGGTGGCCCTGATGCTCTGGGTCTATCTGAGCGGTATGATCGTCCTTTATGGTGCGCACATCAGTTCCGTCCTCGGCCAACGGAGACGCCTCAGGTTGGACGAAAAGTTGGACGAAAAATAAGATCTATCGACCTAGGGGCAGGCCATCCATCCCGGGGAGCCGGGAGAAGAGCAAGGGTCCGATCCCAGCTTGATATTCATCTCGATGGAGAATATCCCCACCAGATCGGTCGCCTTCCTGCCGTACTCCTCATGACGGCCTCCTCCGCCCATCCGGGGATCCCCCGAGGACCAGCCCAGGTGGGCGGCGCCGACGAGAAGGGAGCTCGCAGGACGGCGGACGGGGGACGTCGTCGAGTTGAGATCAGACGAGACGTTCTCCTCCTCCGCAACCCTCAGGTCGCCCTCTCCGCCAGGGAAGTCGAGGCTGAAGGCGGCACCTTGCCACCAGTCGATGACGAGAAGACCGTCCTCGATCCGATAGAGGCTCTTAGGGGCGACGTCGGCTCCTGCTTCGTCGACGGCTCCGGCTGAAGAGACGACTATGGATAGGAGTAGAAGAGCCATATGCGGCCCACGAGTCGAAAGCGACCCTGAAGATGCCAAGGGAATCACTCCCAAAGAGGGTTTATGCTCTCCTTGTATAAAGCCTTCGCTTCTGAACTCACCGCCTCTCCTCGATGAGGTTGCGGTACGCCTCCTGCGCCAGATCCCTCACGTCGATCCCCATCTCTCTTGCCACGACGAGGGCCACGGCGTCCAGGTTCACCACCCCCTGGAGGGAGTCCTGCCTCTCGTTGACCATGGAGATCACCTCTTTCCTCCCCATCCCCGTCTCGGATACTACGAGCCGAACGGTTCTGTCGAAGAGATCCTCCTCCTTGGACGGCTTGAAGCCGACGGGGACCTCGGCTTGGGCGTCATCGAAGGCGGCGAAGACGTAGTCACCCTCGATCCTGACGAGCCCCTCATCGGCCGCCTCCTGCAGAAGGGCCCTCACCTTATCGGGGGAGCCCCACTTCAGGTCTAAAGAGAGGGCGAATACGAAGTCGCTTATCTTTAGCCTCTTCTTGTCCCGCTTCTTGAAGGGAGTCGCCACCAGATATGCACGCTCACGATCCAAGATATTCACCATACCCTGATGATCTTATCCTCACCATATCCATCTTGGCTCTTTTTTGCGCCAGAAATATGTGTCGATCGAAGGTGTCCATCGGTCTTGGGCCGGCTCATAGATCTGACCTCGCCTTTCCCATCGATGACGACGATGATGACGATCAATTCGATGATTATTAAGGTGACGATGGTGAAGAGGATTGAGGTGACGCAGAAAAAAGTGAGGGTCGCGAGACGGTCCCTCAGGCCCCTCGGGACTGAAGGCCCATAGCGCGGTCTCACGCCCTATAGCCTGGGATCAGATCACCAGACATAGACCCATATCGGGTTGCTCCATCCGGACCTGCTTCCCCAGACTGCGATCTGGTGCCAACCTTTGGCATCGGCTCCGAACCAGGCGTGGTGATAGCCGGGCTGCCAGTATCCCCAGTACTTCCAATCCACCCACCCGTTGGGATACTTCTCATAAGACCAGATGCTCTGATACTGATCGTTTCTTATGATGGTGTTCGTCCTCTGGCCGTACCAGAAGGCTGCGGGACCGCCAGTCCACCTCCCACAGTAGTAGATCCACTGCTGAAGGCCGCCGTAGTACATATGGTACGCCTGGGTCCCACCGTAATAGCTCTTGAACGCGCCAGCTCCCCCGGACGCCATGGGCGTCGACATTCCGCCGGAGGGCATGGGCGTCGATATTCCGCCGGGAGACATAGGCGCCGACATTCCGCCGGGAGATATGAGGTTGGCTCCTCCCGGAAGGCCGCTCACTTCCCTTTCAGAGAGAGATACTCCATCTCCAAGGGAGGATATCGGCGAACCGGTCGAGGCGGAAGGCTTGCTCAACGGCTGCGAGCCTCCGGGCCCGCTGGACGTGGGTCTGCCGTCGGGATAGGTCCCCGTCGGAGTTCCCGGCCCAGCCGTCGGCTCTGGGGTCGAATAAGGTATATCCCATTGCCACTGCCAGTCATATTGCCACTGATCCTGCTGATCGTACTGGTCAGCCCAGGGGTTCAGCCAGGAATAATCGTCTGGATACTGTCCCGGAAACCCAGGCTGTGCTGAAGAGATCGCAGCCATCGATATGAGAACCGCGAAGGCCAGCGTCAAACTTCTCATCGTCCTTTCGGTCAAATATAACACCTCACTTTCAGTCCATGGGCTCTGGGGACTGCGAAGATCTTAAGGAGGTGACCCCCTCTCCATAAGCAGACATAAGCCCAACCGTCGTTCCACCAGTTTGACTCGCCTCGCATTTATAACTTATCATGAGTGTATCTCAGGGCTCACGGGGAAGGACGGTCCGAAATTCGCGGCAGGGTCGTATCCAGGACGAAAAGAGACGGCATTTTGGAGGATGGGCTTCATTAGATCGATTATTGATGGGGGAATCGCCGCAAAGCTTATTCATCCGTAGTCCTTCTCATTCCCCTGCGCATATGAAATGTCAGTACCCAACAGGTCAGCAGAGAAAAATCGGAAGATGAGAACCCGCCCCCTCTGACGACATCGTTGAGGGGGTGCGCGATCTCGTGGGTTCTCACCGGCGTTCCCCCCCGGCCCCGTGCCGGGATTAATACGAGGATGGCGCCGATCAGGACTGAGAAGTCGGGCCTTTCCCCGGGGACGGGGTCCCCGACCGACGAGACGAAGGCGGACCCATCGTCCAAACGATCCGCGATCAACCTAACGTGGTGCCCAGATGAAGCTATTTAACCTGCTCGCCATCCTGTCGCTGCTCGTCTCCGTTTCCGCGGGAGAGCTAGCAGCAGATAGAGATCGATTCGAAGTGGAACTCCATCCCGGTGAGATGACAAAACGAACCCTTATCCTCGAGAATATGGGGGATGCGCCCATATTCGAGATCATCTCCATCCCCGTGGCAGGGACGGCGAAAGACCTGGTGAAGGTCTCTATCCCGAAGTTCAAGTCCCTGGGGCCAGAGGCCGAGGACGTCTACGACGAAGAGGCGCTGAAGGTCGAGATCACCTTCTCATCGCCACCGGAGACCGCCCAAGGCACATATTCCGGATTCGTCTACTTCTTCGACGAGACCAGATCGTTGCCCCTGATGGTGGAGTTCGAGGTCGTCATCACCGACGAGGAGAGCTATGGGGTCAGCCTCAGCATAGACGATGCGAGATCGGCCTCTTCGACGGTGGACCCTGAGAAGGCCGCAGAGTTCAAGCTTCTGGTCAGAAATGCGGGGCTCTTCAAGGACGTGATATCCGTAGACGCGCCCCACCTTCCCAGGGGATGGAGAGCTACGCTCTTCGACGGCTCAACACCCGTGAACCTCCCCTACAACCTCACCCTCTCCTCGGGGGTGAGCCGTCTCCTCGACCTGGAGATAGGAGGAGGGATGGCCGGAGATAAGCGTCAGATAGAGATATCGGCTACATCCCTCAGCGATCCGTCGAAGAACGCCTCGGTCCGGGCTGAGGTGGAGGTAAACCAGGAGATCCGCACCTACGAGGCGATTCTGAGGCTGCCCGAAGAGCTGGTGGTCAACAGAACCCATACAGGATCGATCACCATCAAGCTTAACGTCGACGAGAAGATATCCGTCGAGGTGGTCTCTGCGCCGGAGCTGTTGGTGATGCCCAAAAGCCAGACGATCTCGGTGGGAAAGACGAAGTCCGGGGAAGGGGAGTTCACTCTGATGGCTACGAGGCCCGGCAGGTTCGATATCGTATTTCTCCTTCACGACTCCTTCGGAATCCCCCTGCCTACTGAGAGAGCTGAGGTCTTCGCCGCAGATACCGGGACCTTCGCCATCGTGACCGGGGACGGCCTCCTCTATCGAGCCCTAGCCCTCTCCTTCGCTGAGGGCAGGGTGAATGATACCGTGCCGGTGATCACCCTCATCGGAGGCGAGCTGGACGGCGACGACCTCGAGGAGATGGAGCAGATGCCTCTCGCCAGGGTGGTGATCCTCGGGGACGAATCGGTCGTCCCCTCCACAGTCGAGAAACTCCTCGCAGAGGTTATGCCCACCGAGAGGATCGGGGGCGAAGATATCTGTGAGACGTCGTGGCTCTTCGCTTCGACGATCTGGGCAGGGGGGGTAGAAGTCGTCGTCCTGACGGGAACTGACGATGTGGAGGCCTTCGCCGCGTACGAGGCGGCGAAGAAGATCGGAGCACCCCTGATAATCTGCGCAGGACCCCTTTCGGAGGCGAGCTCCTATGCCCTGGAGAAGATGATGGACGGTGGCCTCGCAAGAGCCATCGTATGGGGAGACGGTGTCGATGAAGGCCTGGCGGGGGCGCTTAAAGATGCTGGGCTTTCCATTGAGGAGGCGGAGTAATTGAGACGCTTTTTGACGCTCCTGACGTTATTTGCGGTCTTGGCGATCGCCGCTTGCGGCCAGATGGAGAGGGGGACGAAGTCACAACCCCCTGAAGAGGTGATCATGGTGGGGGCTGACGACTGGCGCGCTGCGGTCGCTGCGACGCCCCTTGCCATCTGGTCGGAGGAGGGGGCCGTCGAGACGAGGCCCCTCATAATAATGCCGAGAGATATCGCCGCGGGGGAGAGGATGGGCTGGATCGATCGGTCTGATCTCGACCGTTACGGCCCGACGTCAACCCTCCACTCCATGGCCGCCGGCAACGTATCGGCTGTGATGATCGACGGCGAGGGTGACCTCGTCAAGAGCCTTGTCAAAGCCGCCAAAAAAGAGGGGATAAAGGCCTACGTCACCGCCACCCTTGAGGTTCCCGAGGGCTCCGAGAAGGAGGTCTCCGATGAAGACGTCCTGGCCGCAACCGACAGAGATGCGGCGATCGGCCTTTTGGGAGAGCTCCTCGTCCAGGACCGGGGGGCTCAAAAGGCCCCACGATCCGGTCCCGCCCCAGAAGGGTATAGAGACCTCTACCCCGACTCGGCCCAGATCGCCGTATCCTCGGGAGGGGTCGTCGTCGCCGACCGGCTCTGTCCTGTGGACCCTGAAGCTAGGAGCCACCTCTACGACCGGGTCCAGGAGGTGATAGAGGATTACGGCGCCGACGGCGTCGTCCTCTATAAGTTCGGGTTCGTCGACGAGGAGCACTGCTTATGTGACGTCTGCAAAGAGGAGTTCTACAACGACACCGGTGTTGACCTATCGAGGGTGGGGTCCAGCAGCTACAACCGCCAGCTATGGAACCGATGGAAGGAGGAGAAGGTCCTAGAGGTCGTCGAGGAGGCGGGGAGGATGGCAGCTGAGCTCGGTCCCGTTGAGTTCGGCGTCGCCATAGGAGATCCCTTCGGCAGGAGCGAGGGGTACAACTACGCCGAGATATCTGACCGCTCCGACTTCGTGGTGGTGAGCCCCGTCGCCCCCGCGGATATGAAGGTGGCCGTCGGATTGACGGAGACGCCGACCTTCGTCAGGCTCAGCGACGACTACGTCGAGTACACCATATCCACCCAGAACGTGATGGGGACCGTCGGCAGGATCGAAGAGCTGGCGAGCGTCGGAGCCGCCGGCATGGTCTTCGAGTACGACGTCGTCTACACCCCCCTCTGGTCGGAGCTCCAGCCCCCCTCCCCCTCCGTCCGGTGGCTCCTGGACCGCCTCGATGGAGAGGTCCTGGGGATCGGAGACGTCTTCTGGGACTGCGATGACTGGATAGAATCCGACGACAGCTTCCAGATGGCGGCAGAGATCGCCTCCAGGTGGGATAGGTCGCCGGGAGCAGTCCTGGTGGGCGACAACTACAGCGCCGCCCTCAACGGGGCTGCGATCGCATCTTATCTCAACTGGCCGATCCTCTTCGTCGGTGACGACCTCACCAACTCCACAGAAGACAGCCTCGTCCGCCTCGGGGCCACCGCGGTCGTCGCCACGGGGCCCATGGGTGAAGCTGCCAAGGCCCGTCTGTCAGACCTCAACATGACGGTCGTCGAGGGGGACGTGGGGCTTTTGATCCGGGAGATGGGGGCTAGGGGGGACGATGTAGAGTCGGTGATACTCACCAACTCTCGCGACATATCCCTCCTGGCTCCAAAGCCCGAGTCGGAACTTTTGAGGACGGATATAGACGACGACCTCATCCTGGAAGTCGAGGTGAACCCCACCGCGATACCGTCGGAGAGGGAGGGAGAGATCGTCAGGCTGAAGGTCACCCTCAAGAACCGCGGTGAAGAGGAGGTCACCAACGTGACTTTGACCGACCTTTTCATGCCCGGCAGGCTCGTGGTCTGGTGGAGCACCGCATCGGAAAAGGTCCAATTCTCAGATCCCCTCACCGGAAGGGAGCCGAGCCCCGAGGGGGCGTTCCTTCGAGGGAGCAGACTGAACTGGACGGTGGATCGTCTCGGCCCCCGCCAG
This sequence comes from Candidatus Methanocrinis alkalitolerans, assembly GCF_029167205.1. Taxonomy (NCBI): domain Archaea; kingdom Methanobacteriati; phylum Methanobacteriota; class Methanomicrobia; order Methanotrichales; family Methanotrichaceae; genus Methanocrinis; species Candidatus Methanocrinis alkalitolerans. The sequence continues at coordinate 72,401 of NZ_JARFPL010000003.1, read as the reverse complement.
TTCGCCACTTTGAACCTGGAGGTGATGATCCTCCACGCCCTCGATGCCGGGTGGACTCAGCCCCTGGACGGCGGGATCTCGGTGACTTATACAGGTCCGAAAGGGGATAACGATAACGAGGTCGATGGCGGCGAGCCGCCGAAGAGAACCGCCGACGGTCCCTTCGTCAACGTGACCCATCCTGGAAGGATGCAGCCTGGATGGACCGAGATATCCTGGGAGGTGACCCGGCAGCTCCACCACGTCGTTTTGAACTGCTACAGCCCTGACGGATCGAGAGAAAGCCGGATCATCTCAGAGAGCATCCCCGGAAAGGTGTCCAGCGCCACCGTCCTCTTCAGCGGTCCTGGTTCCTGGACCTTCAACCTCGAGGCCTGGAGGAGTGAGGGGACGATGGACCACATGACCAAGAACTTCACGGTGGACGTCAACTCCTCCGCCAGCCCCATAAACGTCAACGCCTTCAGCTTCACCAAGATCCCGAAGCTCTCCCTCCTCTCAGCCCAGATGGCAGCAGCGAGGAAGGGGGTCGTCTTCGACGCTGCAATAGACCCCCAAAAGCTGAACCCGACGGGGGTAGAGGAGGACCTCCAGGCGAAGGTCGAAGAGATGGAGATCTCTCCAGAGTACCTGATGGTGGTGGGGGGACCAGGTGCCCTACCCTTCATCTCTACGGGGGGGAGGCAGTCGTCGAGCGCCTTTGAGTACGACATTCAAAGAGAGTACATGATAAAGCTCGACGACGACGGCTACCAGGACGTGGCATCGGGGAGGATCATCGGCCTCAGCGTCTACGACGCATCCCAGATGGTGGCGAGGACCCTCGCCTACGACAGGATAAAGGGTGACTGGAGAGACTCAGCCCTGGTGATATCTTCACCCAGCGACTATCCGGCCACATGGCCCCAGTCGCCGATCCCCAACCGGATCGGAGAGTACCTGAGGGCTGCGGGGCTCGATGCCGAGAACCTCCGGTGGGAGGAGGCGACCTACCAGAGGGTCTCCTCGAAGATGAACAGCGGCGAGAACATCGTCTACTTCGATTATCACGGCGTCGACTGGGGCTGGCAGCTCTCTCGTTGGGCGCTGATGGACCATGTCATGGACGGAGAGCAGGTTAAGAAGTTGACCCTCGCCCCCCAGACCACCACCACATCGGCATGCCTGACGTCGAAGCTCAAGGGCCAGATCTTGCCCTATCGAGGCGGGATAGAGATTTACATCCCCACCAGGCTTGAGGACTCCATGGCCCTGGCGTTCCTCAAGGCAGGGGCGGTCAACTACGTCGGGTCGAGCGCAAATTCCTGGATCTTCGTATCGGACGATCACCCCGGGAGGATGTATCAGGCCCTGGTATTCGAGAACGCCACCATCGGCGAGGCGATGATGGCGGCAAACAACCTTTACGTATCGAAGATCATGGCCGCAGATGGGATCGACCTCGCAAAGATCGACGAATACCAGCCGTGGTACGTATCCATCGGTGATATGCTCAACCAGACCGCGAGCATTTACACCCTCTTCGGCGATCCCGCCTTCAGACCGACGATCCCATCAACGCCGGATTTGCCGTACCGGATCGAGGTTTCGAACGCCACAGAATCGAATGCCACCGATGAGGTGACCGTCTCAATAACCCCCACCTCCGAATGGTCCAGCGACTGGATCTACTGGATCGTGAAGGACTCCGCAGGAGGGTATCGGAGCCTCAACGCCCCCCCAGCCCTGATGGGAGAGCTGATCCTCCCTGAAGACGCCGAGGAGATCGTGGTCAAGGAGCGGGGACGTGCGGTCTGGCACGGCGAAGAGCTGATCGGATCCGAAAAACGGGTGATGTGGCCGGTTTTGAGCCCCGCCATCGGCGAGATGAGGAGCTTCACCGTCGAGTACAGGCTGGTGCCGGGGACCGTCCAAGTCGTCAACGTCTCGGTGGGTTGGAGCCCCTTCTCGATCCACCTCAACCCGAAAGATCCCTCCGTCGCCAAACTCCTCCAACGGAAGAGCTACCGGGGCATATTCTCCCTCTCCGAAGACGGCTGGAACTTCACCATCAAGGACGACAGCGCCGCCAACGTCACCGACCTCTTGCCCGGGAGGGGTTACGTCATCGACGGCACCGAGAGCTTCTCCCTGGAGATAGCCGGAAAGCCTGTGGACCTCCCCTACATGGTGGAGCTCCACCAGGGGTGGAACCTGGTGGGGGTTCCCACCAACGAGACTGTGGCTATAGCAGACGTCAGCGTCAGGGCGAACCACAAGCGGTATACCCATTCAGCGGCCGTCAGCGAGGGGATAATCTCGGCATTCCTCTGGAGATATCAGGACGGGAGCTGGGAGCACGTCGGGAAGGACGAGCCGATGATCCCCGGGGAAGCCTACATGGTGGAGGCCGCCGTCGAGTGCAAGCTGGAGTTCGGCTGAAGAGCCGAACCCCCTCTTTTTTTTAGTTTCATCATCCATTATTTTCATCATCCTTCTCTCATCAGCCCCCGCCTTTCAACAAAAAAGGTAACTATTCAGCCCACCGCAAACAGCATCATCAGACCCGCTCTTAGAGATCTCGTGTGGCCAGTTCCAGAAAGCTAACTTCAAGTAACCTCGGCATTGGATATCGTTTTTCATTTTGGTGCAAGTTGTTGATCGGCATACCGTTATAATCAAAGTCAGCATCATGCGGGCGATTCGGTATAGCTGAATAGTTACCAAAAAAGAAGGTGCCATGACCTATTCCAAGGTCAAGGCGACCTCAACTGACGGCGCGGAATTGGCATTTGCAGGGGCTTATCCCGTCGCACTCCCACCATCCGACGTAGAACCTCCCCGAATCCTCGTCACTCTCTCCGTTGCAGGTCACATTGCAGGTGTAGTAGCCCGCATCATCGGGCGAGACGTTCCTTATGACGTAGGCGCTCTTGGTCTCACCGTCTATTATCTCCCCCTCTCCCGTCTTGGAGGAACGCCCCTTATACCACTGGTAGGCGGCATCAGAGCATCCCGAAGCTATTGCCCTCAGCGTCGCGGTCTCCCCGGGGCACTTCGCCTCGTTGAGGACTACGACAGCCAGGTTCTCGAAGACCCTGTACTCGATCACATTGCTCGTGGTGGTGACGTTCGCCTTGGCGTTGTAGACCTCATACCATACCGCGTAGTCGCCGGGGGCGTCGGCGGTGAACCAGGCCCTATAAGCCCTCTTTGCCTTCACCTGCCAGTCGGGGACGTAAGTCAAGAGAGTATTGTCGGGCTTCAGCTCGTAGATCGTCAGCTTCCCGTCCATGCCCGGAATTAACAGCTCCTTTGCGAACCGATCCTTCTGGAGAACGAGCTTCGTCGTCTTCACGTTGGTGCTGTACGGAAAGACGATCCAGAGGGCGTTCTCCTCCGGGCCAGGGATTCCAGGATGATCATCGGTCTCAGACCATCCCGGTTCCTCCCCCATAGATCCTCCGAAATCGCTGTAGAACCCCTCGTCGATGATCCAGTCGTCGACGGGATAGTCCCAGTCCGACGGTGCGTCCTGCTCGTCGTCTGCGCAATGGTCTTCTCCGACGGAGGGGGCGTCATAAATCCCGGCGTTACCCCAGACGAAACCGTCGCCGAGATTGAGGTCATACCCGAAGTCGAAGTCGAAATCCAGGTCACCGCTCCAGAAGGAAAGCTCCTCCCCGAAGGGCGAGCCGATCTCGTCGTCCTCTCCCACGGACGAAGAGATGGATACAAGACCGATGACCATTACGGCCATCACCAGTTTAATCGCCTTCATGCTAAACAATCTCCCTGGCATAGACTCTGTAGCCTACTGATATAAAAGATTTATTTTCAATATTTTTTGGGTTTGGACTATAGATCCACCCTGGAAGAGGTTAAAATACTAAAGTTGCCAGAACCCTACTATCCGCCCCTGGAGGAGATACCATTGGCAAGACCTCTGGTTTTGGGAAACGGCAGAATTCTGATATGCGAGGACGAGTGGGGGACTATAAGGGACGTCTACTTCCCCTTCGTGGGGCTCGAAAACCACGGCCATTCCGTCAGGGCGGGGATCTGCGATCTGAAAGGGTCTCGCCGATGCAGCTGGTTATTTGAGTGGTGTCCGGTCCAGAGGTACAAGTCGAGCTTCCGCCGGGAGTTCACCAGAGGGGCTCAAAGCCTGGCAGGAGATCGTAAGCTCGACGAGGAGGGGGTCGTTTGTGGCCTGATATCGAACATCGGCGAGACGACATTTCGAAGCCCCTCCATGGAGCTGGAGGTCGTCGTTCTGGACGCGGTACACCCCTCTTCCAACGTCTTCTCCAGGATCTTCGAGGTGAAGAACCTCTCGGAAGCCAACAGAGAGCTGAGGCTCTTTTCAAACCAGAATTACAGGCTCCTGGAGAGCAAGATCGGCGAGACGGCGGTGGTGGACAGGGACGTCCTGATCCACTACAAACGGGACCGGTACATCCTCCACGGCAGCGATCCCAACTTCGACCAGTATGCTGCGGGCACCGCCGAATGGAGGGGGCTGGAGGGGACATGGCGGGAGATCCTGGAGGGGGGAGAGCTCAGCGGAAACCCCGTCGCCCACGGGTCGGTGGACTCGACCCTCGGCTGGACGATCTCGGGGCTTGGGCCCGGGCAGTCCCGGAGGGTCCAGATGTGGATCGCCTTCGCAAAGAGCTACGAAAAAGTGATGAGAGCTCACAGGCGGCTCAAGAAGGTTGAGAGAGCGAGCCTTTACAGGACCTCATTCAACTTCTGGAACTCCTTCCTCGAACGGATCTCCGTCCTCCCCGAAGCCGGCCTGATGAGCCGCCTCACGGAGAGGGTCCGCCAGATCTTTTACCGAAGCCTCCTCGCCACCGTCGCCCACATGGACATCAACGGCTCCGTCATCGCCTCCTGTGACTCCGATATAAGGCAGTTCGGGGCCGACCTATACACATACTGCTGGCCGAGGGACGCCGCCTGGGCCTGCATAGCCCTGGACAGGGCGCGCTACCACCACCTGAGCTGTGAGGTCTTCGACTTCTTCGCCAAGACCATCACCGATCGGGGATACTTCCTCCACAAGTACACCCCGGCCGGAGACTTCGGCTCCACATGGCACCCGGTCCCCATGATCCAGATCGACGAGACGGGCCTTCCCCTCTTCGCCCTCTACGTCAACTGGATCACATCGAGGAACGTCTGGACCGCCGGGAGGTACTTCGGGTCGGTGGTGTCTCCCGCCGCCAACTGGCTCCTGAGCGTCCTCGGCGAATCCGGCCTCCCTCCACCGAGCTTCGACCTCTGGGAGGAGAGGAAGGGGGTCTACACCTACAGCGCCTGCACCGTCTACGCTGGGCTATTGGGAGCCTCGGAGCTCGCCCTCGCCCTGGGAGACGACGCGCACTCCGATGCCTGGTCGACGGGGGCGCAGAGGGTCAGAGAAGCGATAACAAGCCGGCTTTATGACGATCGGCTGGGCCGGTTTCGTCGGTCGGCGGAGGATACGGCCATCGACTCTTCCTTATTTGGAGTATGGTGGTTTGGGGTTCTGCCCCCCGACGACCCCCGGGTCGCAAGGACGATGGAGGCGGTGGAGAGGTATCTATCGCGGCCGTCGGGGGGCGTCGCCAGATACGAAGGCGACCAGTACGGAGGCAGGATGAACAGCTGGATCATCTGCACCCTCTGGCTCGCTCAGTGGCATGCGGCGGTGGGCAACTTAGAGCGGGCCCTCGATATGATAAAATGGTGCGCAGATCACGCCCACCCCACCACCGGCCTCCTCCCCGAGCAGGTGGCCGACGACGGCAGCCCAAGATCGGTTCTGCCCCTCACCTGGTCGCACGCAGCTTTCATCCTGGCGGTTTTAGAGTACCTGGAAGCCCTCGGGAAGAGGGTGGGTGGAGAGAAGGAAGTGAAAGAAGGAGGGGAGGGAGGAAGGTGAGGGGAGGTGAGGTGAGGAGTCGGGCCGGCCGGCTGAAGCTGAGATCGTCCATCAATCCAGACCCTGGGGGCTCTCGGCCTCGATCCTCTCGGCGAGGCGGGATTTGAGAAGGTCGATGATCCTCTCAGCCACCTGGGAACGGGGGAGGACCTCCCGGGTCCGTTCTAGGTAGCCCCTCTCCTCGACCTCCACCAGAGCCGGCCGGAAGTTTATGTCGAAGATCCAGCTCGCCTGGAGGAGCTTGAAGTCGTTGAGGCTATTGAGGTCCTTCACCTTCACGATCTCTCCTGCCAAGAGGGCCCGGCAGACCTCTTCCGAGATCCCCGGCGCATCGGGAAGGTCCAATTCCAGAGCCCCGTTCCGGTACCCTTCACCAGCCCGGCGGCTGTAGTAGTCGAGGAGGAGGGCCCAGACGTCCAGCTTGTCCGCGTCCCGGAGGAGCTTGGTGAAGAAGAGGCACCTATCTTCCTCGTACTCCGGAAGGTGGGCCCGGTTGTGATACGATATCGCCTTCAGGATGAGCTTTCGCTCCGAGGGATCCAGGTCGTCGAGGATGCAGCCCTCGATGAGGACCTGGACTGAGAGGGCGGCGTGGTCGCAGGATCGCCGGTCAGAGAAGGTCTTGTATCGGGCGTACTGGGGGAAGCGGCCCAGGTCGTGGAGGAGGGCGGCAGCCTCCGCGAGGCAGAGGTCCTCCCCGGAGAGGCCGAGGGATAGTCCGATCTCCCGAATCTCCCGGCGGACGCGGGTGGTGTGCTCCTCCTTCAGGATGATGTTTCTGTCCGCTTCAGGGTAGCCGGCCTTGAAGGTCTGGACGTATCCGGAGAACCAGCGGACGAGATCCTTTAATGTCTCTTCGTCCATCCCGGCCCCCCCGAGAGCTCCTCACTCTTCGAAGGGGACGATGTATACGCCGTCCACTCTCTTCTGCCCCTTGACGAGCTCGCAGTGCCTCAGGATCGCAAACTGGTTCTCCAGCTCCTCAGCCGGGAGGTCGAACTTTCCTGCGATCTCCTCCCTTCTGGCACCGCCCTTCGACGCGATGAACTCGTAGATCTCCCTCTGGGAGTCGGTCAGCCCCTGCGTCCCCACCAGCCCCGCCCTCTCCCGGAGGATCTTTTTGGACCTGACCGCCCAGGGGTCGCAGACCTTGATCCTCGAGTGGGCGTTGATGTAGCAGTTCTCGCATATCCTGACCCCGCCCTCCTCGATGAGGTCATCTTCGGGGAAGTCGCGGCCGCACCGATCGCAGTTTGACCCGTCATCTCCCTTATCCACCATTTTTATCCGCCTCCTTCGAACTTCCAATATCATTCAGGCTCTTCAAGATCGCTTCGTACCGCTCCCTGATCCTGTCGATGATGTCCATCTCGTAAGGCTGATGGGTCGGGACCTGAATCTCGGCCTCCACCCCCATGTAGTCGGGGGCGGCAGAGATCCCGTCCTCGTCAGTCAAAACCCCGAGGTCCAGGGCGATCTCCTGGATCATCGGCGAGAGGGGCCTTATCGGCCGGGCTCCTATCGCCCTCCCCCTGTAATCCGCGAGGAGGGCATCGATCTCCGCCTGAAGGGACTCGGTCTTCTCCTGGTCGAACCTCCCCGACTTCTCAGCGATGAGGTTTATGGTCTCCTTCAACTGGGTGAAGGTCCTGACGGAGGCCTCCAAAAGCTCCCCTGAATAGTGCTCTTTTGCCCTCTCCTGGTAGCCTGGAGCTATGATCAGGAGGTCGAGGCTCTTCATCGCCTCGATGTCATTTTTGTAGGGGTTGTAGGGGTTGACGACGGCGAAGGCGAGGCCCATCCTCTCGGCGAGGCTCCTGTACATGGGGGTGACCCCGAGCCTCTTTCTCTCCTTCATCACCCTTTTGACGAAATCGGGGTCATCGAAGTCGAGGCCGAAGTACTCGGCGAAGGTCTTGGTGGTGGTGATGATCTTCGTCCTCCCCATCTTCGCCGCCTGGATGAGCCCTCGATCCTCCAGCTCTTTGACGTGGGAGTAGCTCTTGTTGCCCCGGATCCGCGCCAGCTCTCTCTGGGCCATCGGCTGGTTGTAGGCGATGATGGCGAGGGTCCGGAGGAGCGGGGCCTCCAGCTCCTTCGGGCCGACCTTGCTCACCCTCTCGGCGACGGAGGAGCGGACCTGCATTACGTACCGGTCCTCAAACTCTCGAATCTCGATCCCGCCGCACCTCTCCGAATATTCCCGGACCAGACCATCGGCGAGGCTTCTAACAGCCCTTGCGGGCAGGTCCGTCGCCTCCGCGATCTCCGCGATCGAGAGAGGCCTTCCGGCAGCGAAGAGGGCGGCCTCCACCACCGCTGACAGCTCTTCGTCCTCAGATACTTCGCCCGCCAAAAGCGATCCACCTCACCCCAAAGGCTCCCCCGCGCCCCCGGGGTGCCTCCTTATGTAGAGCTCCCCGAAGAGGGTCTCCTGCTCGAGCCAGATCTCCCTCCTCCCCGCCATGAAGAGGAGAGAGACGTAACTGAGGACGTCGCCGGCTATATCCGAGAAGGAGATCCGGTCCGCGGCCTCCAGCCTCTCGAAGACCACACCCCGGAGGGCCCTGATCCGGTCCTCGATCCCCTCCTCGTGGGCCCGCTCCATCGCCTCCTCCACCGTCGGCTCGGGCTTCTCCCTCACCCTCACCACCTTCCTCTCGGCGACGACCTCCGCCCTCTTAAGCTCGTATATCAGCTCCTCCAGGGTGACGGGCCTCTTAGTCCTCCTCCTGATGGGAGGGGCGGGAAGCCCTTCGACCCGCCGCCGCCTGTATATCGGTCCGTCGTCGAGGTCGTCGAAGAGGTCGTCTTCGGCCTCATCCTCATCTCCCTCGATGGAATCGGACTTCATCCGGAGGAGTATGCTGGCGTATAGGAGGGTTCTTCCCAGGGCCGGAAGGTCTCTATCCCCCAGGGCCTCGATCTGCTCCAAGAATTTCTCAGTCACCGATGAGAGGTCCACGTCCCAGGGGTCGATCTCCCCCCGCCTCGCCAGGTCCAAAAGGACCTGGACGGGGTCCGGCTCCAGGCCGAAGGTCTGCGAAACCTCCAGGACTTCGACGTCGCTCAATTGAGGCAGACCCCCGTCACGGTAGATATATTGTTCTCCTGCATCGTCACCCCTACTATGTACTTCGCCTCCTGGATCATGGGCTTTCGCAAAGAGACGACTATGAACTGGGCGGTCTGGGCTATGCCCTTGATCAGCTTCGCCACCCTCTCGACGTTCGCCCCGTCCAGGAACATGTCGATCTCGTCCAGGGCGTAGAAGGGGGCGGGCCTAAACCTCTGGATGGCGAATATGAAGGAGAGGGCTGTGAGGCTCTTCTCCCCCCCGGACATCGCCTCCAGCCTGTGGAATGCCTTCCGGGCGGGCCGGGCCCTGATCGTCATCCCGCCGCTGAGGGGGTCGTCCTCGTTCTCGAGAATGAGCTCCCCCTCACCGTCGGAGAGGGCGTGGAACGTATCTCTGAAGTTCTCGTTGATCCCATTGAAGGCCGCCATGAACGTCTCACGCTTCATCTCCTCGTACCGGTCGAGCTTCGCCAGGAGATCTTCCCTCTCCCTCTGGAGCGTCTCTCTCCTCTCCCTGAGGGTCTCCATCCGATCGAAGACCCGGTCGTACTCCTCGATGGCCAGCATATTCACCGGCTCCAGCTCCTCCATGGACCTCTCCAGGGCGTTGATCTTCCGGATTATCGTCTGGCTCTTGGGGGGGTCCTCAGAGACGTCGATCCCGAACCCCTCAATCTCGGCCCTGAGACCTTCGGCAGAAGATCTGATCTCACGGGCTGCGCCTTCGGCCGCCGCCATCCGGGCCCGGACCCGGTCCACCTCCCGTTCGATGGAGTCCACCGCCCTCCCCTGGGCTGCGACCCTGTCGAGGAGCCGGCTTCGTTCGCCCTTGAGGCCGGAGAGCTCTTCCTCGATCTCCCTCTCCTTTCGGGCCAGCTCGACGAGGGCGGCCTTCGCCTCGACGACCCTCTCGGCCGCAGCCCTCTTCTTCTCCGCCGCAGCCCTCTTCTTCTCTTCCCGGGACTCTTTCCTTTTGGCGAGCTCTGCCTTCCGGGCAACGCAGCTCTCCCGCCTCAGCCGGTGGCCGGTGATCTCTGCCTCGATCTCGGAGGACTTCCGCTCAAGTCCCCTGATCTCGGCCTCGAGGCCGTCGGCGAGGGCCGATATCTCCGGGATCTCCGAGCCGGATAGAGCCCTCTCGAGCTCTTCGGCCCGCTCCTGGTGACCCCTCGACTCCGCCTCCACCTCCCGGATCTTCCCTTCCAGGGAGTCGAGCTTCTCCCTCACGCCGGCGGCGTCGGCGGTCATCTCTGCGAGCCTCGTCTCCCTATCCTGGACGAGCCTTTCGAGCCTGATCATCTGGGACTCGATCTCCTCGGTCCGGACCTCGATCCGCGAGAGATCCCTGCCCAGCTCTTCGGCATTCCTCCGGACGGCTGAGACCTCCCCCTCGACCCGGTCGAGCCTCTCGATGAGAGCCTCCCTCTCGGCCTGGGCTGCGACGACCATCCTATTCGCATCCTCCAGCCTCTGCCGCTCGTCGGCGGCGAACTTCAGCCTCGACTTGAAGTGGCCTCCCGTCATGGCGCCGCCCTTCTCCACCAGGTCCCCCTCCAGGGTCACCATACGATAGCGGCCCATCAGCCTTCTCGCCGTATTCAGGTCTTTCACCACCAGGGTCTCCCTGAAGACGCTCCAGAAGGCGGGGTGGAAACGGGGTTCGAACTCGACGAGGTTTATGGCGTAGTCGACGACCCCATCCTCTTGGGGCGGAGGCGGTGGGTTGCCCATAGGCATCTTGTTGAGGGGGAGGAATGTAGCCCTCCCGGCCTTCGACCTCTTGAGCCCCTCGATCGCCTGGGCCGCGTCTCCGTCGGTCTCGGCGACGATGCTCTGGAGCCTCGCGCCTGCCGCCACCTCCAGTGCGGTGGAGTGGACGGAAGAGACGTCCCCGAGCTCGGCGATGGTACCGTAGAGCCCCGATAGCTGGCCGCGGCTTATGGCGGACCTGATCGCCTCCACAGCCCTGCTGTAGCCAGACCCCTCCCCGGCGGACCGGAGGCTCGCCTCGGCCCTCGCTCTCTCCATCTGGAGCCTCTGGAGCTTCTCGTCGACGGCGGCCATCTCCCTCCTTATCGATATCCGCGCGGAGTCGAGGTCGTCCCTCTCCTCTTCGATATCCGATATCCTCTCCTCGATCCCCTCCTGCTCCCCCCCTATCCTCTCCTTCTCCCTCTGGAGGGCGGAAGCCGTCTCCTTCGCCTCGGCGATCTCCATCGCCGCCTCCTCCCGCTCGATCGACCTCCTCCTGGCGGCGTCCAGGTGGCGGTCCCTCTCCCTCATCAGGTCTGACGCCCTCGACTTCGTCTCCTCCACATCCCTCTTGACGGAGGCGAGCTCGTCTCTCAGACCTGAGTACCGCGCGTCGGCCCTGGCGATCTCGTCCCTGTAGCCCTGGAGGGACTCCTCCCTCTCGGCTACCTCGGCGAGGATGCTCGCCTTCCTGATGGAACCGTCCCGGATCTCCTCGGCGAGGACCTCCGCCTCTCGGCCGATCCTGTCCGCCTCCAGGTAGTCGGACCTCTGTTCAGCCTCGATCTCGGCGATCTCGGCCTCGGCCATCTCGATCCTGCTCTCGTCGGCCTCGATCCTCCCCTTCGCCTCCACCATCCGCCGCTTGACCTCGATCTGCTCGTCCTCGCCTTTGTATGTGATCTCGGCGTTCAGCTCTTGAAGCTCCCCCTCGAGGACCGAGTGGGCGGCCCTCTCCTGGTCGAGGCTCTCGGATAGGAGACGTTCCTTATCCTGAAGCTCGAGCCCCTCCCTCTCCAGATCTGCGAGGTCGGATTCGGCCTCCTTCAGCTTCGCCAGGAGGAGGAAGGCCTCCATCCGCCGTTTCTCCTCTCGATGGGCCTGGTAGGCGAGGGCCCTATCCCTCTCCTCGGCGAGCCTCGATAGCTGGGACTCCACCTCCACCAGGATGACGTCACCCCGGTCGATCCTCTCCCTCACCACCTCCAGCTCCTCCAGGGCCTTCTTCTTCTTCTCGTCGAACTCGGCGACGCCGGCTATCTCGTCGACGATCCTCCTCCGTTCGAGGGGGGTCATCTCGATGATCCTGGTGACGTCCCCCTGCATCACCACGTTGTACCCTTCCGGGGTGATCCCGGCTCGGGATAGGTGGTCATGGATCTCCGTCTGGGTGCAGGGGTTGCCGTTAAAATAGTAGATGCTCTGGTACTTGTTTTTGGTCAGCCTGACCTTCCTCGCTATCTCGAGGACGTCCCCGTCCAGCGGAATGGTCCGGCTGGAGTTGTCGAACTTGACAGTCACCTGGGCGAAGTCGGGGTTTTTGCCGTTGTCGCCGTGATAAATCAGGTCGGGGAGCCTCTCGGCCCTCATCGCCCTGCTGGAGGAGAGGGATAGGGCGAAGAGGAGGGCGTCGACGACGTTCGACTTGCCGCTGCCGTTGGGGCCGGTGACTGCGACGAAATCGTTCTCGAGGGGTATCACTACCTTCCTGCCGAAGGACTTGAAGTTTACGAGCTCTATCTCCTTGATATGCAACCCCGACCACCTTTGCCACTCCGATCGAGACCGGAAAGCGCCTATAACGCCTCCGGACCGAAAATCTCGGGGCGCTTACCCCCCGAGGACCCCCTGGTCGATCTCTAACCGGAAAATCCTTTGTATCTTCTCATTAAAATACCTATTCAACCCCCCATATACCGTCCTCCCCGAATTTAGGCCGATCTCGGATGGTCTTAGACCGCCTCATCCGGCCCTTCGGCGCCATCTCCCAATATATACCGCCACCGCTAGCCGGGCGGAAGACGGATTGATTAATTAACGAGAGACGCCTGGTAGCTAACGGGGCAGATCCGTTGCAGGAGTTTCTGATCTTCGTCGGGAGCCTCGTCGCCCTCTACTTCGGGGCGAAGGCGATCACTGATAGCGCCGTCCATTTCGCCAAGGTCCTGGGGGTGTCCGAGTTCGTCATAGGGGCGACGGTCGTCGCCTTCGGCACAGCCCTTCCGGAGTTCTCGACCTCCATGACGGCGATGCTAGTCGACGGCGGGAAGCCCGAGATCGTCGCAGGAAACGTCCTGGGATCGATCCTGGCTAACATCGGCCTCGCCCTCGGCTCGGCGGCGATCTTCTACGGGATATACATCGATAGGAAGATCCTGGAATTGGACCTATCCTTCTTCCTCGCCACCATCCTCGCCCTATACATAGTCTTCCTCGACTTCATCGTCACCTGGATTGAGGGGATATTTCTGATCGCCATCTACCTATCCTTCATCCGCCACGAGATATTGGAGCGCAAAAAGAGCGGGGAGAAGGGGACCGAGAGGCTCCGGCCGGGAAGCGTCGCCCTCTTCCTGGCAGGGATGGCGACCCTCGCCGTCGGCGCCAAATACATGGTGGAGGCGATAGGGGAGATCTCCATCACCCTGGGGATCTCAGAGGCGGTGGTGGCGGTGATCCTCCTCGCGGTGGGAACTTCCCTGCCCGAGGTATCCACCGCCGTCGTCGCCGCCAAGAACGGCAGGGGGGAGATCGCAATGGGGGACATCATCGGTGCCAACACCTTCAACGCCCTGATCATCCTGGGCGCATCCTCCATGGTGGGAGACGTGGCAGCGAGCGAGCCCTTCGTTTCCGCCACCGTCCCCGTGGTGGTGCTGGTCAGCCTCCTCCTGGGGTTCATGGTCCTGGGAAACAGGATCACGAGGTTCGAGGGGTCGATGCTCCTCGCGATATACTTCCTGGAGATGATGGCGATCCTGACGATCCTCTGAATTCGAAGAAGAAAAGAATTAATAAAGGGAGTGATAATAAACTCGACGATCTGACGTCTAGCTCGATATTATCTTCTGGATGAGGGCCATCATCCCCGGCTTTGCACCCTCGGACGGCCCCGATGAGAGGCAGGCCGAGCCCATCCCCATGGACCCGAAGATCTCTTTATTGAACCTGTCGGCGATCTCGTCGAAGATCCTCTTATATGCTATGCAGTGGGGGTCGACACCCAACAGCTCCCCCCCGGAAGGCGCTATGGCGTTGTAGGGGCATCCCCCCCGACAGTATCTGATATGCCTGCAGCTCTTGCACTCCCGGTCCACCATATCCTTGAAGGCCCGCATCCTCTTTCCGGCCTCTGATCCGGCCAGATCCGCCACCGTCGGCCGGTCCCGGACGTTGCCCATCGCCCACTCCTCCATCCCCACGAAACGGTAACAGGGATAGATCGTCCCGTTGGGGCCGACGGCAAAGGTATCCTCCATGCAGTCGACGTAGGTGCAGACCGTCCCCCGACCGGTGAAGACGCAACGGCAGAGGTCATTGATATTTCTGACCTCGATATCGTCCATATTCTCCAGGTATCTGTCCAGAAGATAGACGAGGAGGTCGCCGTACTTCACGGGGGCGAGAGCCCACTGGTCGGGGTCGTCGCTTTTGATGGAGGGGAGGGCCGGGTGGAGCTTGAGGGTGAGGCCGTTCTCCAAAAAGAAGTTGAATATATCCTCCTTGAAGTCTATCGAGTATGATGTGAAGGTGCAGATGAACTGGACGGAGAGGCCATGGGCCCTGGCGATCTCATATCCCGCCATCGTCTTATCGAAGTAGCCCGCAGACCTCTGAAGGTCGTTCAGATCCTTCGGGCCGTCGAGGCTCGAGCCGATGGGGACCCTGTACTCAGCGAGGACCTGGGCCATCTCCGGGGTCATCTTCCAGAGGTTCGTCTGGAGGGCGAAGGCGATCTTCCGGGGGCGGAGCCCCTCGGTTATCAGGGAGAGTGCCTCCCGATAAAAGTCGGGGCCCGCGAGGAGGGGCTCGCCGCCGTGGAATGTGAAAGTGATGGGATCATCCCGGAACGTCTGCAGCCACTCGACCATCTCTTTGACGGTCTCCATCGTCATTATAGGGGACCTCTCGTCGGAGGACCAGCAGTAGCTGCAGCTGGATGGACAGCCTAGGGTGGGTATGATCATCACATGAAAGGGCTTCTTATGAGCCACGATCAATTTTGGTCTTCTTCAAGGTACTAATAGTTTTCTGGCTTTCGATTTTCCCCTTGGTCGCACTATCAGGAGAAGGGAAAGGAGGAAGATCAACCCGGCGCAGGGCATCTAGGATGAAATAATATGTACAGTTATAAAATGATCCTTCGGACTCTCCGCTTCATGTCCTCCACCCCACCTCAGGGCTCCGGTCCCAAGGAGGCGGGGTGGGCGCCGACGGCTGCAGAGTGTGGTGGTAGAGGCAAAGATGGTGATGAAGGCATGGAGATAAGTCCCAGGTCGCCGACCGAAACCCTAACATCTCAGGAGAGCCTGATAGGAGAACGGATATGCAACGAGTCGAGATCATCGCTCGCGGAGAAGTCCAGCGGGTCGGCTTCCGGGACGTGGTCCAGAAGATGGGCCGGGACCTGGGCCTCTCCGGGACCGTCGAAAACCAGGAGCCCTACGACGTCAGGATAGTAGCCGAGGGGCAAGAGGATCCCCTGAAGGAGTTTGTGAAGGCACTTAGAATAGATGAGGGGCCTATCCAGGTCCGGGACCTGGACGTCACCTGGACTTCTGCCACCGGCGAGTTTCCCTACTTCAAGATCCTGAGGGGGGACTGGCAGGAGGAGCTGGGAGAGAGGTTCGACGTGGCGGTGGTACTGCTCCACAGAAGCGCACAGCTCGGCGAAGAGAACCTGGCCGTAGGAAAGATGATGCTCGATAAGCAGGATCAGATGCTCGATAAGCAGGATCAGATGCTCGATAAGCAGGATCAGATGCTCGATAAGCAGGATCAGATGCTCGATAAGCAGGAGACTTCGATATCCCTGCTCAAGAAGATCAATCAGGACACCTCCGAGATCGGGTTCATAAGGGAAGAGGTCGCAGCATCCCGCATCGAGGCCCGCCGCGGGAAGGATGAGATCATATCTGCTATCAAAGGCTCCACTCCGGACGAGAAGTACGAGGAGCTCCGCCGGGAGATTGCCGAGATCAAGGCTGCCATCGAAGATCTGAGGGCGAAGGTGAGCTGACCCCCGGAGGCTCTGACCCCAGCATCTCTTTTATCAAAGGGTTTCGATCGTCGAAGATGAGCGCTCCGATCTTTCGGCTCAGATGCGGATCCTGGATAGGTCAGTCTCTTACGCACCATCCCCGTTCCCCCCCGGCCATCCCGCAAAGGCTTTACCCCCCCAGAACGATCCCTCATCCGGAGAGTTTCAGGATGGAGATTCTGGCGGACGTCGGCGGAAGGCCCGGGATAGACTGCAAGGGCTTTTGCAGCTACTGCTACTTCAAAGGCGTGAAGACCAACGAGCTTTCGCCCTTCGGATGCAAGAGGTGCCTCCCCTTCAAAAAGGGTTGCGACTACTGCTCCCGGGCGATCGCCGAGGCGTACCCCGGCTTCAAGCCGATGGAGACGGTGGTGATGGAGGTGGCGGGGGCCACCTTCGGCAGAAGGCCCGAGAAGGTGACGATCAGCGGCGGCGGCGACCTCAGCTGCTACCCCCGCCTCCTGGATCTCGCCCGGATGGTGGGGCAGGGAGGGGTGCCGATCCACCTCGGCTACACCAGCGGGAAGGGGTTTGTCAGGGGGGACGAGGCCGAACCCCTCATGGAGGCTGGGGTGAAGGAGGTCTCCTTCACCGTCTTCTCCACCGACCCGGAGCTTCGGAGGAGGTACATGAACGACCGTCACCCCGAGGCCGCCCTCGCCAACCTCCGGAAGTTCGCCGAAGGCTGCGACGTCTACGCCGCCTCCGTCCTGATACCGGGGGTCAACGACGGCCCTGAGCTGGACCGGACCTGCAGGGACCTGGAGGAGATGGGGGTCAAGAACCTGATCCTCATGAGGTTCGCCAACACCCGGGAGCAGGGGCTCATCCTGGGAAACGAGCCGATCATCCCCGGCGTCGTCCCCCACTCCGTCCAGGAGTTTCGAGATATCGTGACGGAGACGAACGAGAAGCACTCCTTCAGGGTGGCGGGGACCCCCCTCTGGGACCCGGTGACCAAATCCCCCTTCGCCCTGGCGTACCATAAAGAAGAGATCCGGCGACTTCCCGCCGTCCGGAAGGGGGCGACGGTCATCACCAGCTCCGTCGCAGCCCCCCTCTTATCGGCGATCTTCGCAGAGCTCGGAGATCTTGTGAACGTCGTCGCCGTCGATAAGGATATCGGATGCCTCATAACCATCCGAGACCTCCTCACCCTCGACCTCGCCGACGTAAAAGAGACTGTGATCCTCCCCGGAAGGACGATGGCCTTCGACCCGGAGATGAGAAAGGTCCTATCGAGGGACGGGGTCGCACGGCTCGTCCGGCGCGGCCCCGACAGGCTCACCGTCGACGGCGAGATGTCCATCAGCATGACCCCCGAAGAGGTGATCGAGGTGGAGGTGGAGGCCTTCACCGAACTGATCGAGGAGATCAACGGCCTTGGGGTATGAATATGAAGACGACGATAGTATCACCGAAGATCTACACCTACGGCTCTCTCGTCCTGGGCGGAGTCCTCAGGGACCGGGGCCACTCAGTCTCCATCACCCGGGACCTCCGATCCAAGGGAGAGGTGACCCTCTTAAGCCTCTTCTCCACCTCCCAGCTCCTCGACCCCGAGATCCGAGAGTTTGCAAAGGGCTCTTCGAGGATATACGTCGGGGGTCCCGTCGGCCTCGTCCCCGAGATCGTCCTGGGAGAGCTCGATGTCGACGGCGTCGTGATGGGGGAAGGAGAAGAGGTCGCCCCTGACCTCGTCGAAAGAGGGGCCTGCGCCGAGATCCCCGGCGTTGCCTTCCGTCGGGGGGAGGTGGTGGTCAAGACCGAGCCGGTCCCCATCGCCGACCTCGACCACGCCATGCCCCTGATCCCCCAAGACCTACGGAGCCAGAACGTCCGAGGCGCCAACGTCTACATCGAGACCCACCGGGGCTGCCTCGGAGGATGCACCTTCTGCCAGGTCCCCCCCGGCCCTTAGGGATCGAGTCCGGGACCGATGGATACTGAAGGCGATGAAGAAGAGGACGTCGCTCAAGAAGAACATCCGACCATTCTATGAGAGAAGGGGTCAAAGTGGGCCTTCTTCCCCCACTTCTTCATCTCCTCCTTTAAGAGATTTAATCCTGGCATTGAGCAGCTCCAACCTGGCGCTCAAGAGCTCCAGCTCCCTTTCAAGAAGGGAGATCTCCGCATCCTTTGAGGTCACAGCTGCATCCCCCATTCCGTCCCCGGACTTCTGATCCCTCAGGACGTAGCTTCCACCTTCGATGCGGATCCCCATACCATAGACTAGAGCCGTGGCGATCTTATTTCTGGCACTGGTGAGATCGTTCCAGAAGGCCCTTCTCGAGATCCCCATGTAAAAGGCCGCCTCCTCCTGCTCCAGCTCCAGAAGATCCACCAGCCGCACCGCCTCCAGCTCCTCCAGGTTCAGAGAGGCCGCCTCGGTTCGAGGGCTGCCGTCCGGCAGAAAGCACCTCACGGCGGGAATTTCAGAGATCCAGCGCCTACCTTTTCTTCTGCCTCTAGGGGGGGTCATAATTATCACTATGCAAAGGCTGTATGTAAACTACCCCTGTGAAGAAGGGTATTTTCTTTAGCTCGAGACTTTTTTTGCCTTGTTTGAGCAGAAGAATCCCGGACCTTCAAATCCGTTTACCTTCCCTTCCGGCGCTCTTTAGAGGTATCTTCAGACCTAACCGGTATGGATTTGGACGAAAACTGCGAATACGGAAGCTCGCAAAAAAGAAAAAAGGGGTTGTAGGCTTCTTCCGCCTACAGTGCTGGCATGACCAGAGATCTCTCGCCGGCTGCGCGGAACTCTCTTGCTCCACCCATTCCGAATCCCTTGCGGATGTCGTCCCAGGTGAAGACGAGCGCGGGGTTTGCGAAGCAGACCTTGATCAGGGGGTTGACGGTGTAGGCGTCCTGTCTGGCGGCGTGGGCCGCGGAGGAGATGCCTGCATACTCGCCCTGGTGGCCGACGTTCATGGCGTAGTTCGGATAGTTCGCGCCTCTCAGCTCGACGGGGCTACCCTCGTCGCCCTGGTAGCTGAAGACGTTGGTGGGACCGCACTGGTCCTGCAGGTCGTATCCGAAGAAGCCGAGTCTTCCCCAGGCCTCCTTGTGGACCAGCATGCTGCAGTACCAGCCCGCAAGGCCGATCTGGCTGTTGCCGGTGGCGATGGCGGAAGATATGCCGGATGCTGCGGCCAGGACGGAAGCCCTCTGGGAGCCGCCGAAGTGGTCCTCCAGGACCGTCGGGAATGCCTCATACTGCTCTATGCCGTAGAGGGTCGTCTCGGTGGCGACGTCCTTGGCGGTAGCGAGGTCTACGGGGGCTGCGCACATATCGCCGTACTTGTCCACTGCATAATCGACGCCGTAGTATGAGAAGTCGTCGAGGATGTCGTTGGTGTAGGCTGCCGTGGCGTACTGGGTGAACCCGACACCGCCGGACATGTAGCTTCCGAGCCAGATCTGGTCGTAGAGCATCGTTCCTGCGGCGACGACGTTCAAAGAGACCTGAGCCGGGTCGTAGGCCTTCGTCCTGGAGGTCTGGACCATGTCGGCCATGAAGCCGAAGGAGAGTCCGCCGGGCTCGTTGGGGCCTCTAGCCCTCCTGGCGGGGAGCATGTCGGCCATCTGGATGACGGCAGCGTGCTTCGCGGCGAAGGCAAGGTCGGCGACAGCGGCCTCACCGGCGCACATGTTGTAGGCGTCGATGAAGGTCATGGACAGCTGCATCGCGCTCCACCTGGATGTGGTGCCGCCGTCACAGGTCCTGGATACGATCGTCGGGATGTGGATCGCCTGCCAGGTCGTCTTGCCCATGGCCGCCTTGATCTGCTCGGCCTGATCCTCGGGGAAGAGCTGGTTTATGTTGATGACGTACTGGTCATCGATCTCGTCCGCGAGATCGTCGTCTCCAGTGAAGATCCTGACGTTACAGTCATCGACGAGGGCGGGGTGGGTCTCCACCATGTGCTCCTGGACGACGGCCGCGCCGGGCATGGCGTGGTTGAGGATCTCCAGGTAGTTGTTGATCGTCTCGGGGGTGACCTCCTTGCCCAGACGCTTCTCCAGCACCTCGTGGGCCATATCCAGACCGACGACGATCGTCCTTCGAATGTCGTCCCACATCTGCTGCATGGCAGGGTTGTTTACAAAGTGAAGGTCGTCGCCCTCAACCACATACTCTGTCGTGGAGAGCTTGTAGGGAACGAGCTGCCTCTGGCCCAGCGGCACGCCGCCGGCGTGGACGTACGGGTTATATCCGGAAATGCCTCTCTTCCCTTCCAGCTTCTTTGCAGCCTCCATGAACTCGACTTTACGGGCGTTCTGGGTCGGCCCCTTCCTCTCATAGGTGGTCGTTGTGCCTGAAAGGTCGAAGTCCTTGCCGAACTTCTTATTGAGAGCCTTTACGAACAGCTTTTTAGTGTGAATCTTTCCCATCTTTAATCACCACCATTTACTCTGGCCTGAATCCCCACTTGCTTCTCCGCTCCCACATGTGGTGCAGGGCGATCAGACCCTCATCGAACTTACGTGCGCCCTGGGCACCACCGAAGGCCACGTTGTCGTGCCTGAATATGGTGGTCTTCTTGGCGACCTCTGCATCGCTCATCGGCTTTCCGACGTTTACCTTCCTGTCCAGGGGGATACCTACCTGGTCCTTGACGTAAGATACGTTTCCGTCAGGGCCCATCTCGGTTCTGGCCAGCATGTCGAACATGGTGCCGTCCTCAGCGAGCCTCAGGGAGTGGCCGTGAACCGTGCAGCCCCTCATGGAAGAGAGGGCAACGTCGGTCATCTCGGTGTCCATCTGAACCTTGGTATACTGCTCAATGTCCCTCTCTCTCGCCTCGATGATCTGTCTGCCGGATAGGGTTCCTGGGTCTGCGCCTCTGCAGTTGATCGCTCCCCAGTAGCTCCTCCAGTAGGGGATGGCAGGGGCGTTGTACATGGAGTCGGCGAACTGGGAGTACCTGATCCTGTCTCCAGCGGCGGCTCCGGGGGTGGGCGTGACGAGCTGCCTTATGGGGCAGTCGGGCTCTCCCATCTCGGCCAGGGGCGGGTGGGTGCTGGGGTAGTCTGAGCCGGGCGCCCTGTGGCCCATTATGGTTACGACGTCCGCGTCGGAGATGTCTCTGAGCTTCTCCAGATCGCCGGACATGTGCTTGCGCCTGTTAATTCCAACAGACGTAGTGCCGGGATAATATTGGGGTTTGTATGCCATATCCTAAACCTCCTTGTGAAAATGTTACGAGTCACCTCTGCTATCAGACAGCATGGCCAAATCTCTCTCCTTCTTGGCCTTCGGATCGACCAGTCCGAGGATCCTCTTATCCTCCACCTCGCTCCCGTACTTGGCGTAGTCCGAGACGGTAGGTCTGGTGTGGAAGAGCTGCCTCTTCTTGATATCGAAGGAGAAGGGCAACGTTCGCTCACACGCCGCTCTGACGCCCTCAATATCCTCTTCGCTCTCCAGCTCCAACCCGATCCGTCCCACCTTCACCCTCAGCTCCAGGGCCTGGTCTCCCAGCTCAAGGAGCATATTCTTATGCTCTTCTATTGGGAGGCCCTTGCCCGGACCGTAGGGGACCGCCCTTGGAAGGTTCGGCCCCTGGATCATGATCCGGAGGACGCCCCCCGACCTGTATATCTCGTCGAGGAGGCGCTGGGCGGTATCCGGGTTGAGAAACCTTCGAGGGAAGATCTCAATCTGGACCGGTTCCGTGTCTGATTTAGTGACCATGCACACTCAACCTATCTATACAGCCTCCGCAACTGCTACGATAGGCTCGCGGAACTCCTTGATCTCGCCATAAACGGTGCCCACCAGCCCGGAGGTCATCTCCGGAGTGAACATCTGGGTTCCTGCATCCAGGGCGACGGCCGCAGAGACGCAGGGGATGGCGAACCCTCGAGAGTGCCTCGTCACGACGTGGTTGCCGTTGAAGACGCCGGGTCCGCCGCCGCCGTAGATGGAGTGGCTGAAGAAGGAAAAGCCGACGGCAGTTCCCTGAACCTTGCCCCAGTCGCAGCCGGGCAGTGCAGTCTCTTTCTCCATGACGTCGTTGAAGTACAGCAGGGTTGAGGAGACGGCCTGAGCGCCTCGAAGGGCGCCGCAGTTGACCATGGTGGCGGCGAGGGTGCCTGCCGCGCAGTATGCGTTCCACTTGGGGACGTCGTTGGCCTCATACATGACAAACCCGGAGGGGAGCTTCTCGCCGGCCTTGATGACTCCGTCCTCTATGGCCCTCTCGACGACGCTCTGGACGACGGTTCCGATGGTTCCGGTCTTGCCGTTGGCCTTCACCAGGTCGTAGACCATGTTGTTGGCGTTGAGCCCCTGGTAGGCGAGGCCGAGCATCTGGTACCTCTCGAAGATGCCTATGGCGTTGCCCATCTCGAAGTTTCCGATCTGCTCGTAGATGGAAGAGAGGGCTGCGGCGTTCATGGCGTTCCTCTTGGTGATGGCCGCGATGTGGTTTGCCATGATGTTCCTCAGAGCGAAGCCGAGACCTTCATCGTTCTGGGGGATGTTGAGGACAGAGGCTATGTTTCCGCCCGACATGGGGACTGTCTGCGGGTACTGGCCCCAGACAGCGGCGTGGACCATGGGGGCGTCGACCATACCTGCCTTGAAGTTGGTGATGAGCGCCTCGGTGGTGGCGGCTGCGGCGGCCGTCATTCCGACGACGAACTCAGAGGCTGCGTCGACCCTGGCGGTGGGGATCTGGACGAGGAGCTGCTTTCCTCCGCCCAGGACCTGGACGTTGGTGTCGTCTCCATCTTCTACCTGGAGCAGCGTCTTGACGCTGGCGGCGAGGGCGTCGGCGTTGGCGGTGACGTCGTATTTCAGCTCGCGTCCCTTGATCTGCCTCCCCTGCCCTCCGACCTTGCCGGACTTCAGAGCGTTCTCGATTCCTGCCAGGTTGACAGCCACGGTCCGCTTGGTCAGGTTGATCAGTTTCTTCATCGCCGCGTTCTTGAGTGGGCTGACGGCGCTCAGGTCAACGTCACTCTTTAAAAGAACGCCACGGTCACTATAGAGGTCTATTTTGTCAGACACGTTCTTTATCCTCCTTTACCTTTTGGCAGGAGACCGAAGAGATCAGGGCTGCCGGAGCGAACGGTATGACCAAATCCTAAATCCATCATACCCGGCGACGATCCCATCAACTACAGTCTCCCGCTTAACTCTCCATGGTCATATCGCTACTTAAAGTTTTTGTGCGATCCGTTTTATAACAATACATTTATTTGAATGTGTAAAAATATGTTCTGGAGTGTGAAAAACCGATAAATTGATGGCCTTGCGGGCTCATAGAACAAAATACAGATGATATAGCTATATAATACACCCGATAGTCAGAATTATGGCCCCATTATGAACAAACTATCCCCCTATATCGATCTTGCTGCCTCTGAGGGCGAGGCAGATATCTGACGAAATTTTCCGAATAAGTATACCAAATGTATGTGATTGTGTTACAATGGGATAACAGTCTCAGACCAGTTTCACATAATAAGTATCATCTGTAAATATACGTTCGAGGGGGAGGGCGCGATGAGAGGGGAATAGAACTCATGAGAGGAGAGGACCGGAGAGCGACCCTTTCCTCGGCCTTGCGCCCTCCGGCGCCCACCGTTGACGGTCGCCGGCCGGATTGCGATAGTTACTTATATCATATCCAGAACTGGCGGAGAGCGGATGCATCTCATCATTGCGGAAAAGCACAACGTTGCCAAGAGGATTGCCCAGATCCTCGCCGGCACCAAGCCCAAGGTCAAACGGGTCCACGGGGTCGAGACATTCCATTTCGACGAAAAGGTGGTGATGGGGCTCTCCGGCCATATCGTCGGGGTGGACTATCCGCCCGGATATAACAACTGGCAGAAGGTGGACTATCGAGATCTTATCCACGCCCAGGTGGTGACGAAGCCCACCCAGGCGAAGATAGTATCCGCCCTCAAAGACCTCGGTGCGGATGCAGACAGGATCACCATAGCCACCGACTACGACCGGGAGGGGGAGCTGATCGGCGTCGAGGCGCTCCGGATAGCAGAAGAGGCGAATCCGAAGATCGAGGCCGACAGGGTCAGGTTCAGCGCCATAACCAAAGGGGAGATCCTGGACGCCTTCGAATCCCCCGGGGAGGTGGACTTCAACCTCGCATCCTCCGGAGAGGCGAGGCAGGTGGTGGACCTGATATGGGGCGCAGCCCTCACCCGGTTCATATCCATCACCTCCGGAAGGCTCGGGAAGGGCTTTCTCTCGGTGGGGAGGGTCCAGTCTCCGACCCTGGCCCTCATCGTCGATCGGGAGAAGGAGATCGAGGCATTCAAGCCCCAGCCGTACTGGGAGATATATGCAGACCTGGAGAAGGACCTCCGGGTGAAGCACGAGAAGGGGAGGATCTGGGACGGCGACCTGGCGAGGTCCATATTCGAGAACCTCGGGGACGAGGCCACCGTCCTATCCATAAAGGAGAAGACGAGGACCGACAGGCCCCCAGCCCCCTTCGACACCACCTCCTTCATCAGCGCCGCCAGCGGCATCGGCTTTTCAGCATCCAACGCCATGAGGATCGCAGAGTGGCTCTACACCAGCGGGTTCATCAGCTACCCCCGGACCGAGAACACCGTCTACCCCCCCACCCTCGACCTCCGGGACCTCGTCTCGGCCTTCAAGAAGGGACCGTTCCGGGAGGACGCCGAGAGGGTGCTGAAGGGGCCTATGGTCCCCACCAGGGGGAAGAGGTTCTCGACCGACCACCCCCCGATATACCCGACGGCTCCGGCCACCAAGAAGGATATGAAGCCCGATCAGTGGAAGATCTACGAGCTGGTGGTCAGGCGCTTCTTTGCTACCCTCTCTGAGCCGTCCCGGTGGATCGTCATGAACGTCCAGCTCGACATCGGAGGAGAGCCCTTCAGGGCCATGGGCGCCCGGCAGATCGAGGCAGGATGGAGGGCATCTTACCCCTACAGCAAGGCGGCAGAGCAGATCCTCCCCGACCTCTCCCAGGGGGAGAAGCTATCGGTACTGGGAAAAGAGATTATGGACAAGGAGACGCAACCCCCTTCAAGATACGGCCAGGGGAGGCTGGTGAAGCTGATGGACGAGCTCGGCCTTGGGACTAAGTCGACTAGGCACGAGATAATAAGCAAGCTCTACGCCCGAGCCTACGTCCAGGGAAACCCCATGAAGCCGACGAACACCGCCTACGCCGTCATCGAGGCGCTGGAACGCCATTCTCCCACCATCACAAAGCCGGATATGACCCGGACCCTGGAGGAGGAGATGACGAAGATCGCCGAGCGGAAGATCGGAGAAGAGAAGGTGATCGAGGAGTCCAGATCGATGCTCGATGCCGTCTTCGACGACCTCCTCCAGCATCAGGGGGAGATAGAGACGACCCTCCGGGAGGGGCTGCGGACAGACAAGATCGTCGGCGACTGCCCTTCCTGCGGCAACGAGCTGATCATCAGGAGGGGGAGGCGGGGGAGCAGGTTCATCGGATGCGCCGGCTACCCCGAATGCACCAAAACGCTCCCCCTCCCCAAGTTCGGGATGATCATCGTCACCGACAAAATCTGCTCCGACCACGGGATGTACCACATCAGGATCATCAACAAGGGAAAACGCCCCTGGGACCTGGGCTGCCCCCAGTGCAACTTCGACCAGTGGCAGGCGAAGAAGGCTGAGGAGGCGAAGAAGAAGGCAGAGATCGACGCCCTGGCCAAGATCCCGGGGATCGGCCCCAAGACCCTGGAGAAGCTCGAAACCGCCGGGGTCAGGACCGCCCTGGACCTGGCCGAGGCCAGTGCCGAGGAGCTGGCCGAGAAGACCGGCCTCAAAATTAATAAAATATCCTCCTGGCAGCTCCTCGCCAAGAGCGTGGCAGAAGAGCCATCCGGCTGCTGAGACGGCAGCCGGGCTTTTTTATTTGAGATGATGGGCCTGGCCGGATTTGAACCGGCGACCACTCGGTTATGAGCCGAGCGCTCTAACCGGACTAAGCTACAGGCCCAAGAAACGTTTATTTTGGACGCCGCCAACAGGGCTCGAACCTGTGACGATCTGGTTAACAGCCAGACACTCTACCAACTGAGTTATGGCGGCTCGAACCCTGCCTTTTCGGGCAATCCATTTAAGCCTTTTGATCAGAGGGGTACCTCATGCGCGTTCTCAGAAAGAGCCTCCGCGGCCTGGAGGGGGAGATCGGCCTCGTTCCCGAGTCGATCGACGACCTCTGGCACCTCAAATACCTGATAGCTCCCGGAGACCTCGTCTTCGCCCTCACCCACCGGAAGGCGACCGCATCCACCGATAAGCTCCGGCCCGAGAAGCTCGAACGAAGGCCCGTGAGGCTCGGGATAAGGGCGGAGTCGGTGGAGTTTCACACCTCCTCCAACTGGCTCCGGGTCCACGGGTTGATCGAGGTGGGGCCGGAGGTCGCGTCCTACCATACCCTCAACCTGGAGCCGGGAGCCGACGTCTCCATCGTCAAGACTTGGCGCCCCGACGAGCTCGACCGGATCCGGGAGGCCGTCGCCGAGTCGAAGAGGCCGAAGGTGGTGATCTGCCTCATAGAGGAGGGGGAAGCGGCGATCGGGGTCCTCCGGCAGTTCGGGGTCGAGACCGCCTCAGAGATCAAGATGGGCGGGGGGAAGGGGATGGGAGGAAAAGGGGGCGACCGAAGATCCGAGTTCCTCGATGAGGTGGGAAAGGAGGCGGCCAGGGTTGCCGCCACCGACTCGAAGGTGATCCTGGCGGGGCCGGGCTTCACCAAGGAGGACCTCAAAAAGAGGATCGACGCCTCCCACCCGGACCTGGCCCCCCGGATCATCCTCTATGACGCCACCGCCATGGGAGTCTCCGGCTTCCAGGAGGTCCTCCGCCGGGGCGCCATCGACAAGATTCTGGAGGATAGCAGGCTCGCCCTGGAGACGACGCTGATGGAGGACCTCCTCCGAGAGATCGCCACCGACGGCCGGGCGGCCTATGGACCCGCCGAGGTGACGGCGGCGGCGTCCCAGGGAGCGGTCGAGACCCTGATGGTGGCAGATCAGCTCGTCCGAAGCGCCGAGGTGGAGGAGCTGATGAGGTCCGTCTCCGAGGCCAGGGGTAGGGTCGTCATATTCAGCTCGGAGTTTGAGCCTGGAAAGAGGCTCTCGGCCCTGGGGGGCCTGGCAGCGATAACGAGGTACAAGCTCGGCCGGTGACGGGATAAAGCCGACGGAGCTGGATACGTTCTTATATACCGTAAGATCCCGATACCGGTACCATGATCTCATGCGACAGGTGCTCGCAACGGGCGGTCATATTTCAGAAGTACTCGGGACGGCACCTCTGCTCCCGTCACTTCCAGGAGGACGTCCACCGGAGGGTGAGGGAGGTCCTCCGGACATACAGGATCTTCGGAAAATCCTGCAGGATAGCGGTGGCGGTATCCGGCGGCAAAGACAGCTCTTCCCTCCTCTCGATCCTCCACCACCTCTTCTCATACAGAGAAGACGTGGAGCTCTTGGCGGTATCCGTCGACGAGGGGATCGAAGGGTACAGGGCTAAGACCCTGGCGGCGGCGGCATCGGTCGCTGAAGAGCTGGGGGTCGAACACGTAGTCGTGAGCCACCAGGACGAGTTCGGCGTCACCACAGACCGTCTCGCCTCCGGGGACCACCCCCAGGGTCCCTGCAGCTTCTGCGGCGTCCTCCGGAAGGGGCTCCTCAACAAAACCGCCCGAGACCTGGGGGCCGACGCCGTCGCCACCGGCCACAACCTCGACGACGAGGCCCAGACGGTGATGCTCAACTACCTCAAAGGGGACGTAGACCGGCTATACAGGCTCAGGCCGAAGAGGGCTATAGCGGGGATGGTCCCTAGGATCAAGCCCCTATCCCGGATCCCCGAGAAGGAGATGGGCCTTTACGCCATAGTCCAACACATCCCCTTCGAGACGGCGGCCTGCCCCTACATAGCCAGGGCCATGAGGCAGGAGGTGAAGGACGTCTTGAACGACCTGGAGGCAAACCACCCGGGGACGAAGTACTCCATCATGAGGGGTTTTGAGAAGATCCTCGACCTCCAGCCCCCCGGATCCTACGAAGCCGTCCCATGCGAGAGGTGCGGCGAGCCCTCCAGCGACGGAGTCTGCGCCAGCTGCAGGCTCCTGGAACGGGTGAGGGGAGAGGAAAGTCTTTAAATGTTGAAGAGGGAGGGTGAGGCGGGCCTCGGTGGCTCAGCTGGCTAGAGCGAGTGACTTGTAATCACTAGGTCGCGTGTTCGAATCACGCCCGGGGCTTAAATAAGGTTCTATATATTCCGGAGGGAATACGTGCGTCTATTATTCTTCCTGCTCTTCTCGATGGTGGCGGCGGCATCGGCCGCTTTCGACCCCCTCGCCCTCAACTTCACAGGCGACCTCGACGAGCTGGAGGCGCTCCTGGCGGGCGCTGGGATCGGCGTTGTTAACCGATCGGCAGGAGACGGCATCTTCAATGATACCGGGGCAGACGCCGAGACTGAGCCGCCCTTCTACCATCTCATGAGAGGCGTGAGCATATTCCACGACTTCCAGAACCTGACAGCCCCGAGGGATCCGGCCCCCTTCAGCGTCGAAGCCCTGATGAACAAGTCATTCTTCGAGACCCTCCTCAGGGACTGGTGGTGAGGCGAACCCTTGCGAATGGGCCATCGCCCCCGTATCGCGGGGGCGACGACGGCGGACGAGCGTGAGGGGAGACGGGAAGGAGGAGGAAAGGAAAACTATAATCCTTTTCAGATCGGATGGGGATGATCTATGAGGGACTTGGCCAAAGAGATCTTGGAGGTTTTGGAGGAGAACGCCAGGGCCACCCCCGGGGAGATCGCGACCCTGGTAGGCCTTTCAGAGGAGGAGGTCGGTGGAGAGATCAAACGCCTGGAGGATGCGGGGGTCATAAGGAAGTACATGACCATGATCAACTGGGAGAAGATAGATGACGGGTACGTCTACGCCATCGTCGAGCTGAAGGTCTCCCTCCATCGGGACAAGGGTTACGACGCCATCGCCGAGAGGATCTCCCGGTTCTCAGAGGTCCAGTCGGTGAGGCTGATATCCGGGGACCACGACATATCCTTCACCGTCAGGGGAAAGTCGATGAAGGACGTCGCCTTCTTCGTCACCGAGAAGATAGCAACCCTGGAGGGGGTGGAGTCGACCTGCACCCACTTCGTCCTCAAGAGCTACAAGGAGCATGGGGTCATACTATACGATAGGGCCCAGCCGAAACGACTGGTGGTCACTGCATGACCAACGGCGATATCGGCGCGGGGAAGAAGAGGCTCGCGATGGAGAAGCCTGCCCTCTGGCGCCCCGACTCCCACCTATCGACGACGGTGAGGGATATGCCCCCTTCGGGGATCAGAAAGTTCTTCGACATCGTGGTGGGGATGGAGGACGTCATCAGCCTGGGGGTCGGAGAGCCTGACTTTCCGACCCCCTGGCACATCCGGGAGGCGTGCATCTACTCCCTCGAAGGCGGCCACACATCCTACACCTCAAATAAGGGGCTCATCGAGCTGAGGGAGATCTTGGCCGAGTCGGCGAAAGAGGATCTGGGCCTCGACTACGACCCCGAAGAGGAGGTCCTGATCACCACCGGCGTCTCCGAGGCCGTCGACCTCGCCTTTCGGGCGACTTTGAACCCCGGCGACGAGGTGATCGTCCCCCAGCCCTGCTACGTCGCCTACGTCCCCGACGTCCTCCTGGCGGGAGGCGTCCCCCGGCCTGTGGCTACGAGGCTCTCCGAGGAGTTCAAGCTGCGCCCCGAAGATTTCCGGGACGAAATAAACGATAGGACGAAGGCCCTGGTCCTCAGCTACCCCAACAACCCCACAGGAGCCGTAATGACCCGAGAGGACCTGGAGGAGATCGCCGACCTGGTGGCAGAAAAAGACCTTTTGGTCATATCCGACGAGGTCTATGACAAGCTCACCTACGATGGAAAGCACACCAGCTTCGCCCAGCTGGAGGGGATGCAAGAGAGGACGGTCCTTCTGAACGGCCTCTCCAAGTCCTGCGCCATGACGGGGTGGAGAGTAGGCTACGCCCTCGGCGACCCCGCCATCGTCGGGGCGATGACCAAGGTCCACCAGTACACGATGCTCTGTGCACCCACCATGGCCCAGGTGGCGGCGATCGAGGCGCTCCGGCGGGGCGAAGCCGAGGTCATGGCTATGAAGCGGGAGTACGATCGGAGGCGTCGGCTCTTCATCTCGGAGCTGGAGAGGCTCGGCCTCCCATGCTTCGAGCCGAAGGGGGCATTCTATGCCTTCCCCTCCATCGTGGGGACGGGCCTCTCCTCCGAGGAGTTCGCAGAGCAGCTCTTAAAAGAGCAGAAAGTGGCGGCAGTCCCCGGAAACGCCTTCGGCGAGAGCGGCGAGGGGTTCATCCGATGCTCATATGCGACTTCGAGAGAGGAGATCCTGGAGGCGGTCGACAGGATCGAGCGGTTCCTCGCGGACCTCGCAGCATAAGAGCGGGTTGCGACGGAGATAAAAAGTGTTTAATACCTACTTTCCGTTTCGACCTCTCGATGCTCAAGTCCCGTCTGGTGGACGGAAAGAAGATGGATAGGCGGCTCGCGGTGCTCGCCCGCCTCGGCATATCCCCCAACGGCTGGACAGCCCTCGCCCTGGCGGTCGCCGTCGGCGGCTTCTTAGCCCTCTGGAGAGGCGAGCTCCTTGCCGGCTTCCTTCTATTCCTGATATCAGGAGCCCTCGACATCGTCGACGGGGCGGTGGCGAGGGCGACTGGGAGGGCCTCGGCGGCTGGGGCCTTCCTCGACGGCGTCCTGGACAGGTACGTCGAGGCGCTCCTGATCCTCGGCCTCCTCTTCTACCTCGGCCCCGGCGCGGAATTTCTCATCCCCGTCGGCGCCTGGATCGCGATCCTCATCTTCGGGGCGGTAATGACCTCCTTCGTCCGGGCCTACGCCGACCACAGGGGGCTGGTCAAAGACCAGGAGGTTCTGGCAAAGGAGATGGGAGGGGTCCTCGAGAGGGCCGAGAGGCTGATGCTCATCTACGCCGGGATGGTGGGAGCCCTCCTCTTCGGCGACGGCTGGCTTTTGGGCGCGATAGTCCTCGCCGCCGTCCTCTCTAACCTCACCGCGGCCCAGAGGATACATCTCGCCATCAAGTACGGCGGACGGATCTGACGCCATATTTAAGACGGGTAAAAGCGGGAGAGCGGGGGCGAAGGTCGCTCAACCTTGGAGCCCCCTTCTGTCTAAATGGGCAGAGTTTCGGCATGGACTTCTTGCGGTGGAGGTCAGGATTTCGCTTCCTGGCGCGGCGTTACGTCCCATGATCATATTTAGTAATAAGCTTTTCGGTTAGGTTGCTACAAGACGGGCTGAGGTGGATCGGGATGGACTAGAGCTCCGAAGGGTTGGTGTCATATCGAGGATGTGCGTTCTACCTTTTCGAGGTGTAGCAGGCCAATAGGCGTGGATCTGAAGCCGCTGCCCCAGGGTTCCACCACCATGGCCTTCTCCAGCATCGCCAGGTGGAAGGCCGCCCGCCTTTCATCGATGTCGAACTCTGTGGCGACCTCCTCTGCCGATCGGATCTCCTCGCCGATGAACTTCAAAATATCCCTCCTCACCGCGAGCTGGAGGACCTCCAGGGCGAACCTGTGCCCCTCAGCCGACTCCCACCACCTCGGCTCCTCTCCGCCGCCTTCGGCGAGTTCAATCCTCGTTTCCGCTCCGGATCGGACCATTGATCCATCCTCCAGACCTGTCTCCTCAGAAACCATCTTAAGGCCTTTGTCGGACCAGGGCCGAAAGCCCACCGGCAGGAGACAGAAGGTCGCTGAAAGGAGGAAGCAATTTTGAAATATGTTGAGATTCTAAGACGGTTCGCGAGATGTCGGCGAAGCATTCCACGGACCTGAGCCCATCGATATCGATCCGGACCGACCTGCTGCCCGGCGACATAGGGATGGTGGTCCACCTCCATGGAGCCATCTATGCCCAGGAGCAGGGGTGGGACTCCACCTTCGATGCCTACGTTGCGGGGCCGATCGCCAAGTTCGTCAGGTCTCGATCCCATCGGGACCGGATCTGGATCGTCGAATTGGAGGCCGGCGAAGTTGGAGGAGGAACCTCGAAGCGGATCGTGGGGTCCGTCGCCATCGTCAAGGTCTCCGAGACCGAAGCCCAGCTGAGGTGGCTCCTTCTGGACCCGGTGGCGAGGGGGCTCGGCCTGGGCAGGAAGCTCGCGGAAGAGGCGGTGGAGTTCTCCAAGTCCGCTGGGTACTCCTCCATATTCCTATGGACCGTCCGGGGTCTGGAGGCGGCGACGGGCCTCTACGAGTCCCTGGGATTTGAGGAGAAGGAGGAGAAGACCTCCGAGATCTAGGGGAGGACCATCACCGAGGTGAGGTACGACCTCAGACTTTGAGATGGTGAGATCGAAATTGAGATCATAATTGAAATCGGAGACAAAGATGGAAAAAGCGATGGCAGGGAGATGCTGATCGATGGGCGAGGAGATATTCAAGGCGATCCAAAAGAGGGTCGAAGAGGAGGCCTACGCAAAGAAGATGGGGCTCGAACTGGTCGAGGTGGAAGAGGGGCGCGCCCTGGTGGAGATGGAGTTCACCGAGGATATGGAGAACATCTTCGGGATGGCCCATGGAGGTGCTATATTCTCCCTCATAGACGAGGCCTTCGAGGTCGCCGCCAACTCCCACGGCACCGTCTCCGTCGCCCTCAGCATGACCGTCAACTACGTCAGCAGCCCCAAGAAGGGCGACAGCCTCCTGGCGGAGGCGAGGGAGGTGAACAGGTCGAACCGGATCGGTACCTACGAGATCCATGTCAGAAGGGAGGAAGGCGATCTCATCGCCGTATGCCAGGCCCTCGTCTACAGAAAGAGGGAGCCTCTGCCTTTTCTGTGAAGGGCGCAAAAGAGATCGAAGCTTTGGTCGTCGATGGGTAGTTTCGGATTCTGGATGATGGGTATCGATGGGCCCAACGGCTCACCGTTTCTCTTCTGTTGAGAGCTTCAAGGCCTTGAGCTTTGAGAGCATCTTCTTCGCTCCAAAAGCGGCGGGAACGATGACGACATCCTTTCTCAGACCGGCAGCTTCAACGTGCTCGCTCGTTACGAACCCGAGACCTTTGAGATCTTTGCCGTCGAATCTGATCTCCAAAAATACGTTCAAAGATACGAACTCGTCGAACTGGTCGTCGTTCTCAGGGACGATCGCCAGGGGCAGATCCTGCCATGCCAGCCACGAGTAACATTTCTGTAGCGCCCGATGATCCTCTCGACCTTCCGGGACGGGCCATCCCTGGGGGGTCCACCTGATCCTTTCGGCTATCTCCGATGCGATGCACATCCCACCGGGGTTCAACCCCCCGGCCATATCTTCCCTCATATCAGTTCACTTTCTCGTTCGATCTCTCGACGGGGTCTGACTGATGCGCCCCATCTCTCTTCATTTTCTTCAACTGCGATCTGAGGGTCCTCATGCTCACATGGTGGACGACCGATATGGCCACCAGATCTCCATAGCCTTCAGCGGCCTCTTTTAGTGTACGTTCCAGGTTCTCTTCCGAGATCGATCCATCTTCTGCCATCATATCCAAATTGCTTCCTCCTCGATATTCAATATTTTATTCGTTTTTTCCCATATTTATCTTCGCCCATACCGATGGCCGCACCGCAAAAAGAGCGAGAACGTCAAAAGGAATAAGTCAAACCGATCCCATCGAGGACTAGAAAGACGATTCATCAGTAAAGCGGCCGAGGGCGGCGAAGAATCGCCGCCCAGGACCCTAAAGACGTTTAAGGCGGATGATAACTTCAGACCTTGTGAGCTATAGCGAACCTCTGCATAACCTTGTCGACCATTATGGTGGCTTTATCGCCAACACCGGTCTCCGGAACGAAGATAACGAACCCCTCGATCCTGGCTATGCCGTCTCCTTGCTTTGATATGTCTTCGATCTCAACTTCGTATTCCTTTCCGCTCTCCACTGGCGCAGAGGGACCAAACCCGCTGCCACCAAAGGAGCCTCTGTTATTGCCGTACAAACTTTGCACCATCCTTTGCGAAAAACCTTAAAACAGACCAGCTTAACGCGTGGATCAGAAAGGTCTGCGGCTATTTAAGCCTTTGCATGTGCGGGGCGGGGCCGAGCACAAATTGAAACCTGCCATCAATTTCGATCAAGGCGAATTCGATACGGAAGGCTCGGGTGATTAGAATGAGAATGGTCATCAAATGGTAGGTTATGATATTCTCGGTCGCGTACCCAGATTACTGAATAGCGCTAACGGGTGACGTAATGGCTGTTTGGCGGAAAATACGTCCCTTGAATTCGATTCGAGTGGCGATTTTCAGTAGATCGAGTACGCGACCATATTCTCATTGGCAACCCCAATCAATCCTTGTATCGCCCTGAGCGACGTTACAGGAACGTTCGGATGAGGGATGGAACTGTCTGGCCCCTACCAAGCAGAGAGAGCATAAATGGGATTCAAGATCGTAACCTCAAGCCTAAGGGGCGAAAGCCCCAAGATCTTCAAAACGAGGAACAAAACCGGGCCTTAATCGGCTCGGGGGAGCTGCACTCTGCTGGACAGCTCCCTCGTTTATTAAGCTTCTGCGGTCTCGTAGTCGGTATCCATGGTATCCTGCAACCCGTCCTTGGAGATGTGGGTGACCATCCGCTCGGATACGTCCTGGTCGGATATGATCTCCTCAAAGCGCTTGGTAAATCCGTCCTTCTCAGCAGCCTCCTGGCACTCGAAGATGTTCTTGTACTCGCTGATGGTGGAGGGGGCAACTCCCAGCCTTTCGCTCATCTCCTTCACCGATAGGCCAGCATCGTTCAGCTTTACGAACTCCTGCTTTTCAAAGGGCGGCTTCAGGTCTGACTCCCGGAAGAGGTGGAGCTTGATCCTGGCGCGACTGACGGTCTTGTTGAGCGCTCGATCCTCCAGCTCCTCGGCGATCTCGGTATCGCTGAGCCCTTTATAAAATAGCCTCACCACGGTGGCCAGCTGTTCGGGGGTGAGCTTGGTCTGTATGTTGTACCGCTTGGACATATCGGATACAACCACCAGAAGCTTACGTTCGATCTCTTCACTCCCCTTGAGATCGCCGTGCAGCGTGGCCTGCTTCTCGACCACTTTGGTGTTGCTTGATATCTTCAAGAACAGCTCTTTCAACTGCTCCGTCCTATCGCTCATCTAAGTAGACACCCCTTCGATAACTCCCTTGTTTATACTATAAAGAGATTTCCCATAATATTGATCGGCGGCTCTAATAAAAAATATATTAAAGAATTTTTGGTCATGTAAATCAAAATTTTTTGATATAAGCGTCGCCCTCCGCGGATTAGTCCCCGCGAAAAATCGATCGCCTGGAGGGCTGGAGCAGAGTCTATCCGGCCAGATAATTCACGAAAATCTCAGCAGGATGCCCCCGACTTCAGTCGGGGGAGGAATGCGCGCCTACTCCCGCTTTTCCTTGGCACCGAAATGTTCATCTCCATAGATGTTATACATCTATACACATGATGCAGACGCTCAAGGTCAAACTTGAACCTACTCCAGAACAGGTTCAAGCTATTCGCGAGACGATGCATCAGTTCAACGCCGCCTGCAACTTCGTGGCTGACAGAGCGTTTGAGCTTCGTACCGCCAATAAAATCGAGCTGCAGAAGGTCGTTTATTATCCGATTCGGGAACAATTTAACCTCTCCGCTCAGATGGCGGTCAGAGCCATCTCTAAGACCTGCGAAGCCTACAAGAGAGATAAATCGATCAAACCGACCTTCGATCCTGACGGATCTGTCGTCTACGATCAGAGACTCATGTCCTGGAAAGGTCTCGATCTCGTTTCTCTCTTGACTCTCGAAGGCAGGATAAAGGTCCCTGTTGTCATCTGCGAGTACCACGAACCCCGGCTCAATCGGATCCGAGGACAGGCCGACCTCATTTTCGAACGGGGTGAGTTCTATCTCTGCGTCGTCGTCGAAGTTCCCGAGTCTCCGAAGATCGAACCGATTGGTGTTATCGGCGTCGATCTTGGGATCAAGAACATTGCCGTTGATTCGACCGGCGAAGAGTTCTCCGGTGACGGTATCGAGAACGTTCGATCCAAGATAGATAACCTCAAGGCCGATCTTCAAAGCTGTGGGACCGATAGCGCCAAACGTCATCTCAAGAAACTCTCGGGTCGAGAGGCTAGGTTTCGTCGGGACGTGAACCACTGCATCTCCAAAAAGATGGTTGCGAAAGCCAAAGACACCTCTTCTGTGATCGCCCTCGAAGATCTTCAGGGTATCCGGGAGGGGATGACGGTTTCGAAGGCTCAGAGACGCAAACAGCATAGCTGGGGATTCTATCAGCTCAGGCAGTTCGTCGAGTACAAGGCAGCGATCGCTGGAGTTCCAGTGGTCTACATCGACCCTGCCTATACGTCCCAGGAATGCTCCGTTTGTCATCATATATCCCGGTCAAACCGACCTACTCGGGATCAGTTTGCCTGTGTCTGCTGTGGTTTCTCTGGCCCTGCTGACACCGTCGCAGCTCGGAACATAGCTGCAAGGGTGGGCTGTCAACCTGCCCATCGTGGCCCGATTTTTTGCGGAGCCGCAAGCCCCCAATACTGGCGAGCATCATGCCCGCCAATTCATTGGCGGGTAGTTGACCTATAAGCTCTGATGCCAAAGACGCTTCTCGCCAGGTTGAACCGCTCCTGATGAGCCTTCACCATCTCGCTGAAGTCCGGGTCGGATCTCACCTCTCCACCGATGAACGTCCATCTGCCGAGGCCGAACGAGTAAGCCTGGCCTCCAACATAGCCGTCGTACCTCATCATCGGCCCGTGGGCGCCTTCGAACCTCTCGCCGCCAACAAACCCGCTGTAAGACATCCCGGGGCCTTTGACCCCTTCGAACCGCGCCGAGGACGCCGGAGCCAGTAGCACCAGCACCATCATCATCATCACCATCTTTCGTCCCATAATCGCCCTCACCCATTATCATCTTAGACGATCCTCGATCGATCTCTTGTATCTTTCCAGTTCCGACCTCCGACTCTTGATGGTCGTTGGGGGCATAGATCTCTCGACCCCATCTTGATATGGTTAGGTCTTGGTAGACAAAAAATGTTTCGATCCTTCTCTAGACCCAACCCTTATAAGAGGACGGGGACAATCCACCGGATCTATATGCCGTTTTGCAGCGTGGAAGAGGCGATCGAGGAGGTGAGGGCCGGCCGGTTCATCCTCATCCTCGACGACGAGGGGCGGGAGAACGAGGGCGACCTGGTGATGGCGGCGGAGATGGTGACCCCCGAGGCGATCAACTTCATGGCCAAGCACGGCCGCGGCCTCATATGCGTCCCCCTCTCCAGCGAGCGGGTCGACGAGCTATCCCTACCCCTCATGACCCAGAACAACACCGAGAAGATGGGGACCGCCTTCACCGTCTCCGTTGACGCCAAGGGGAGGGGGGTGACTACGGGCATATCGGCCTTCGACCGGGCCGAGACGGTCAGGACCCTCATAGACCCCGAGGCGACGATCAACGACCTCGTCATGCCAGGCCACACCTTCCCCCTGCGGGCCCAGGAGGGGGGGGTCCTGCGGCGGGCGGGGCATACCGAGGCCTCCGTCGACCTGGCGCAGATGGCAGGGTTGTATCCGGCCGCCGTCATCTGCGAGGTGATGGCCGAGGACGGGACGATGGCCCGCCTCCTGGAGCTGGAGCGTTTCGCCGAGGTCCACGGCCTCAAGATGCTCACCATCGACCGGCTGATCAAGAGGAGGATGAGGAGCGAGAAATTGGTGAGAAGGATCGCCGAGGTCGATATGCCCACCGATTACGGCGACTTTCGGGCCATCGGCTACGAGAGCCTCGTCGATGGCCAGTGCCACCTGGCCCTGGTGGCGGGCGACCCCTCCTCCGACGACGCCCTCGTCCGGGTCCACTCCGAGTGCCTCACCGGGGACGTCTTCGGATCGAGGCGGTGCGACTGCGGCGACCAGCTCCACCTCGCCATGAGACGGATCACCGAGAACGGGAACGGGGTGCTACTTTATATGCGCCAGGAGGGAAGGGGGATAGGGATCGCGAACAAGCTGCGGGCCTACGCCCTCCAGGAGAGGGGCTACGACACCGTCGAGGCGAACCACCGGCTGGGGTATCCCGCAGACCTCCGGGATTATGGCGTCGGGGCCCAGATCCTCGTCGACCTGGGGATCAAGAAGATGAGGCTTCTCACCAACAACCCTCGGAAGGTCGTAGGTCTCGAGGGGTACGGCCTGGAGATCGTCGACCGGGCCCCCATCGAGATACCGCCGAACGATAAAAATAGAAAGTACCTGGAGACGAAGAGGGACAAGCTCCACCACCTCCTCCTCCAGGAAGGTCCTGGATCGGGGAAGGATTAGATGGCCGTATCCCCGATCCGGCCGGCCTACTCGATCTTCACCTTCTTTCGGGTCGTCACCTCCACCTTGGGGAGGTGGACGGTCAGGACGCCGTCTTTGAGGGACGCCCTCGCCTCCTCCGCCTTCACCTCCGCCGGGAGCTTTAGGGACCTTTCATACCGCGAAAAGCTCCTCTCCTTCCGGTAGAACTCTTCGCCCTTCTCCTCCGTCTCGGTCTTCCGCTCCGCCTTTATCTCCAGGAGATCCTCGGCGACGGAGATCTCGACGTCCCCTTTGTCCATCCCCGGAAGGTCCACGGTGACGACGACCTCGTCGTCAGTCTCCATGACGTCGGCGAGGGGCTTCATCACGTCTCCCGCGGTCGCCGGGGCCTCGGCCGCGAAGTCGTCGATGAGCTGGTTCATCTTATCCTGGATCTTCCTGATCTCGGGCATGTACCGCGCCTCGGCGTCGGAGATCCCGAACTCCTCCATCAGTCGGTTCATACGGCTCTGGAGCCGCTTGAAGTCGTCTTTCGGAACTAAGCCTGTCATGATCGATCACCAGTTGTTTTTACGCATATCAAACTCAAATATCTTACTATAGATACTCCGCCTGGATGGCGACGACCTCTGTGCTGTCCTTCGCCGCGGCGTACTCCTCCAGGGGCTCGCGGTTCAGCTCCAGAAAGACGTGCCCCCAGGAGATTTTTGCCAGGATCTCCTCTGCCTGGGGCCGCTCGCCCAGGATCACCAGGGCCGCTGCGAAGGCCTCGACGGTCGATAGCTTGAAGGGCTTTCCGAAGTTGACGGGGTTAGCGGCGACCAGGAAGGGAAGGGCCCTCTCCTTGAGGCGCATCTTGCCGAAGACCTCCTCTGCATGATCCCAGGAGCAGTCCAGGGCCGCTAGGCCCCTTCCCACCTCGAATCTATCGGCAGGGGAGAGGGCCTTCTCTGAGAAGGGGCTTAAGACCAGGTATCCCCGAAGCTTGTTCCACCGTTTGGTGGTCCGTGCGAGCTTGAACCTCTCAAGCTTCTTTCCGGTGCACCTCTTGGGGTCGCACTGGTTTGCGTGATAGATCAGGAGCTCCATGATTCATGTGGTCTACCGATAATCCTATTAACGTTGTTTGCAACTCTCCCCACCATTATCCCTTTCGCGGAAATAAAGAACTCAGAGGCCTTCCCGATGAGCGAGATCTCCAAGGAGTACGACTTTAAGCAGGTTGAAGAGAGGTGGGCGGAAAGCTGGGACGAGTCCGTCTACTATTTCGACTGGAACTCCGAAGCGCCCCAGTACATAATCGACACGCCGCCGCCTTATCCCACCGGAAACTTCCACATAGGCAACGCCCTCAACTGGTGCTACATCGACTTCGTTGCTCGGTACAAAAGGATGAGGGGCTACAACGTCATGTTCCCCCAGGGCTGGGACTGCCACGGCCTTCCCACCGAGGTGAAGGTGGAGGAGATCCATGGAATCACGAAGAACGAGGTTCCTAGAGAGGAGTTCCGGCGTCTCTGCGAGGAGCTGACAGTCCAGAACATCTCGAAGATGAGGGTGACGATGCGAAGGCTCGGCTTCTCCAACGACTGGTCCAACGAGTACGTGACGATGCAGCCCGAGTACTACTCCAAGACCCAGAGGTCCTTCGTCCAGATGTTCGACAAGGGGATGATCTATCGGGAAGACCACCCCGTAAACTGGTGTCCTCGCTGCGGAACCGCCATCGCCTTCGCCGAGGTGGAGTACGATTCAAGGACCTCCGCCCTCAACTACCTTCGCTTCGGCTCTCCCCTCGGAGACCTCAAGATCGCCACCAGCCGTCCCGAGCTTCTGGCGGCCTGCGTAGCCGTGGCCGTCCACCCCGAGGACGAAAAACATAAAAAGTACATCGGAACCGAGGTGAGGGTTCCCGTCTTCGACTACAATGTTTCGGTCATCGCCGACGAGGTGGTCGACCCGACTTTCGGCACGGGCGTCGTCATGATCTGCACCTTCGGCGACAAGCAGGACGTCCGATGGTGGGTCGAGCACGACCTCCCTCTCCGCCAGGCGATCGACCGGGCGGGGAGGATGACGGAGATCGCGGGCAAGTTCTCTGGCATGACGATACCCGAGTGCAAAGACGCCATCATCGAGGAGATGAGGTCGTTGGGGATCATCTACAAGCAGGAATCCCTCGACCAGAACGTCGGCCTCTGCTGGAGGTGCAAGACCGCCATCGAGATCCTTTCCGAGAGGCAGTGGTTCGTGAAGATAAACCCCGACGAGATCATCAAGACTTCCGCCGAGATCGAGTGGGTCCCCGAACATATGGAGATCAGGCTCAAGAACTGGACAGGGACGATGGACTGGGACTGGTGCATATCGCGGCAGAGGATCTTTGCGACGCCCATACCCGTCTGGTACTGTAAGAAGTGCTGCGAGCCCCTCGTCGCCAAGGAGGAGTGGCTCCCCCTCGACCCGAACCTGAAGACGCCGCCGGTTTCGTGTCCGAACTGTGGCTCAGAGAAGTTCGACCCCGAGACCGACGTTCTTGACACCTGGATGGACAGCTCGATCTCAGTCCTGAAGGTCACCGGCTGGCTTAGCGACCATCCGCCCCGCTATCCAGCCCAGCTTCGGCCCCAGGGCCACGACATCATCAGGACCTGGGCCTTCTACACCATCCTCCGGGCCAAGGCCCTTGTTGGGGTGAGGCCCTGGGACTCGATCCTCGTCAACGGGATGGTTCTCGGCGAGGACGGCCACAAGATGAGCAAGTCCCTGAACAACTTCATAGCCCCTGAAGAGGTCGTGGTGAAGTACGGCGCCGACGCCTTCCGCCAGTGGGCGGCGGTGGGCGGCAGTCCCGGAAGCGACGTGATGTTCCGGTGGAAGGACGTGATCAGTGGCGGCAGGTTCCTTCAGAAGCTCTGGAGCATGTACAGGTTTGCGTCTCCTCACGCGGTCAAATCCGACGACGCTGCCCCAAACCAGGTGGACAGGTGGCTCCTCTTTGAGCTCTCCACGATGATCGGGGCGGTCACCGACTCGATGGACAGGTTCGCGTTCGACGAGGCCTTCAGGGCGATCAGAAGCTTTGCTTGGGACGTCCTCGCCGACAACTACATCGAGCTCGTCAAGTCCCGGCTCTACGGCGCCGACGGCCCCGAGAAGAGGGCGGCCCAGTCGACGATCCGCACCGCCATCGAGGCCCTGACGAGCCTTCTTGCGCCCTTCACCCCCTTCATAGCCGAGGAGATCAGAATGAACCTCTCCGGCGAGTCCGTTCACACCTCCAACTGGCCCAAATCATCGGGCATTCCAGCCCAGCCCGAGGGAAGTCTGATCAAGGACGTGGCCGCGGCCGTGAGAAGGTACAAGTCGGACCGGGGCATGGCCCTCAACTCGCCCCTCGCCGGAATCGAGGTCTATTGCGACCTTGACCTGGAGACGACGGACCTGTCCGGCTCCACCGGCTCGCCGGTGGAGGTGAAAGGCGGCAGCCCCGATATCGAGACGAGGGCGGCGGAGGTGAGGCCTTCGATGAAGGTGATAGGTCCCGCCTTCAAGGAGAGAAGCGGCGGGATCATCGGAAAGCTGAAGGGCATGGACCCGGAGGAGGTGGCCCGGATGGTGGAGGCGGGAAGGATCGAGGTCGATCTGGGCGGCGAAGTGGTGGAGCTCTCCCCCGATGCCGTGGAGATCGCCACCGAAACCCTCTCCTCCGGGAGGGCCGTCGATATGATCTCCCTGGAAGGCGCCACCGTCCTCATCAGGACGGGTCCATGATAGAGGTGGAGGTGAAGGCCCGAGCTCCGCCGGGGATCGAGGAGAAGATCCTGGGCATAGGCGGAGTCGAGATGGGGGAGGAGGCCCACCTCGACCTCTACTTCAACTCCCCCTCTCACGACTTCGCGAGGACCGACGAGGCGCTCCGGATCCGGATCAAGGAAGAGGGGGCGGATCTCACCTACAAGGGGCCGAAGCTCGATTCCGAGACGAAGTCCCGGCTGGAGGTGCGGGTCCGGATCGAAGACCCTCAGGCGATGGAGTCGATCCTCGAATCCGTCGGCTTTTCCCGGGCAGCCGTCGTCAAGAAGAGGAGGAAGAAGTACGCCCTGAAGGAGGCTGTCCTCTGTCTAGACGATGTGGAGGGGCTGGGCGCCTTCCTGGAGGTGGAGCTCGCCGGAGGCGAAGACTGGTGGGCCCAGAAGAGGACCGCCCTCGATATCATGGCGAAGCTCGGGATATCTGAGTCGATAAGAGAGTCCTACCTTGAGCTATTGGCGGAGGGGAGAAGTGGCCCCTGAGACGATTCGGGAGCGGCTATCTCCCATGGTGGTGATGCTCCTCTTCCTGGTGGCGGTCCAAATCCTCTCCCTCTCCCTGATGGACCCCCTCTCGGAGACGGAGGTGAGGATCTTCGACGATCCAGAATCGACGGCAAACCCCTTCGGCTACATATTGCTCGTCCTGGGGTTCACCCTCTTCATACTGATGGCCCTGAGGCTGAAGAAGGGGTGGGTGGTCAGCGGCGTCGTCCTCCTGGCGATAGCCATCGGCGTCTACTACGTCCTCTCGGCGTTCCTCGCCCCCCTTCCGGCCCTGGCGTCGTCCCTGGCGGTCCTGGTCCTCCTCCACCTCCACCCGGAATGGTACGTCATCGACATCGTCGGGCTCATCGTCTCCGCCGGAGTCGGGACGCTCTTCGGCCTGAGCATGACCCCCTTCCCGGCCATCATCCTCCTTCTCATCCTCGCGGCGTACGATGCCATATCCGTCTACAAGACCCGGCACATGGTCACCCTCGCCGAGGGGGTCATGGAGATCAGGGCCCCCCTCCTCTTCGTAGTTCCCAGGAGGAGGGGCTACAGCTTCCGCCGCGAGGGAATGGGTTCCGGGGACGATCGAGGAGCCTACTTCCTCGGCCTCGGGGACGCCATCATCCCCACGGTTCTGGTGATCTCCGCCAACTGGTACTTCGCCCTTCCCGAGTTTGAGATCCTCGGCATCG
This sequence comes from Candidatus Methanocrinis alkalitolerans, assembly GCF_029167205.1. Taxonomy (NCBI): domain Archaea; kingdom Methanobacteriati; phylum Methanobacteriota; class Methanomicrobia; order Methanotrichales; family Methanotrichaceae; genus Methanocrinis; species Candidatus Methanocrinis alkalitolerans. The sequence continues at coordinate 28,998 of NZ_JARFPL010000003.1, read as the reverse complement.
GCGCAAACCTTCCCGCTCTGGGGGCGATGATGGGGACCTACCTCGGCTTCGGACTCCTCTCGGGGACCCCCAGGGATAAGCCCCAGGCAGGCCTCCCCTTCCTCAACGGCGGTGCCATCCTCGGATTTCTCGCAGGGGTCCTGATATCGGGCCATCCCCTCTTCTGAGGGGTCACCGACAACTTTTTTTTGGCAGGGGCTCATCTCGGTACCGGAGGTCATTCCAGTGGAAGATAACGACGTCGTTCTGGAGGCGCAGTTTCTGCCCTTCTGTCCGAAGTGCGGGACCGAGTGCGAGGCGAGGGAGCTGAGGCGACCTCTCGACTCAACGAACTGGAAGAAGGTGGTGGTGGAGGCGATCTACTACTGCCCCAAATGCGACAACTACTGGGGCGAGGGGCTGGTGGAAAAGGGGTACGAGTGAACTGAGATGGCGAAGATGGTGGTGGAGGGGTCTGTCACCCTCAACGTCGAGGGGGCGTTCTACAACCCGAAGATGAGGCTCAACCGGGACCTGGGTGTGGCGATGGCCAAGGCCCTGGGGATCGACGACTACCTCGACGCCCTCGCCGCCAGCGGAGTGCGGGGGCTCAGGGTGGCGAAAGAGGCGGAGGTCGGCCACGTAGCGTTGAACGACGTCAGCTCCAGAGCCGTCGCCCTCATCGAGGAGAATGCAAGGCTCAACGGCCTGGAAGGATGCGAGATCCTCACCGGCAACGCCAACGTCCTCCTCAACGAGAGGCGGTTTGAGGCCGTCGACCTCGACCCCTTCGGCTCCCCCTCCCCCTTCCTGGCGGCGGCGGCGCGATCGGCCCTGAATTACCTCTTCATCACCGCGACGGATACCGCCCCCCTCTGCGGAGCCCACCTCAAAAGCGGCATAAGAAAGTACATGGCCGTCCCCGTCAAGGCCGACCATCACCGGGAGATGGGGGCGAGGATCCTCCTGGGGGCTGTGGCGAGGGAGCTGGCCAGGGTCGACAAGGGTATGGCTCCCATCCTGACCCACGCCACCGACCATTACGTCCGGGTATACGTCAGGATCGAGAGGGGGGCGAAGAGCGCCGACGTTGCCCTCGACGAGATGGGCTACATCGAGGAGTGTCGCAGCTGCGGCAGCTGGAGGGCTGTATCAGGATTAGGCTGCCGATCCTCTGGGACGTGCTCTCTGTGCGGCGGGAGGGCTGAGGTGGCAGGCCCCCTCTGGCTGGGGCCGATCCAGGATCGCGAACGGATCGGGAAGGCCCTGACAGAGCTGGAGGGGGCGCAGGCCAGATCCGATCGCGCAGTCCGGCTCCTCCAGCTCTGCGCCGATGAGATCGATCTTCCCATGTACTACGATCATCACAGAATTTGCAGGAGATTGAAGCTTGCGCCTGGGAACGCTGACGACCTGGTGGAGAGGCTCCGGACTTCCGGCTGGAAGGCCTCCAGAACCCATTTCAGCGGCGTGGGGATCAAGACCGACGCACCCATCGGAGTCCTCAGGGAGATATTGTCCTCAGTTTGACCGTTCCGCGATCGAAATCCAACGCCGGGCACGTTGCCGGCTCGTCGATATCGCCGCTTCATCTTCGGCTTGACCCGAAAGTTAATATGGGATAAGGGACATAACGTGGGTTGACTGCAGCACCGATGAGTGCGGCAGTGATGTGGCACGAGATGATGAAAATTACCCCCTTCATTGCTACTCCCTTACGTCACCTCGTGCCAACCCTTCATTGATGCGGCCTCGTTTGGAAGTATGCCCTTATCTAAATCTGCCCTGCCCCGCGTTTCGAGGATCTATTTTCGCCGATATACCGATGGCACTCCATAATGAACATTCATTATAAATCTGTTAATAATGCGAAATGATAAAATAGGATGACCTATGACAGGCCTTTCCTATGAAGATCGCGGTTCTTGGCGGCACTGGTAGTTTTGGCATCGGGCTTGTGATGCGATGGGCGACCGAGCACGATATGATCATAGGGTCGCGAGAGGCAGAGAAGGCCGAGAGGGCCGCAGAGGAGATAACCTCCCTCCTCATGGAGAGGGGGGTAAGAGCCAGGATAAGGGGTATGGAGAACCGCGCCGCCATCGAAGAGAGCGATCTCGTCGTTTTATCTATACCTTACAAGTCCGCAAGGCCTATGGTGGCGGAGCTACAAGATAGCTTCAAAGATCAGATCGTGATCTCTCCCATCGCCCCTATGGCCAAGGTGGGGAAGCGGTATTTGTACACCCCACCACCTGAGGGAAGCGCAGCCCTTCTTATACAAAACCTCCTCCCGCCTTCGGTCAGGGTGGTTGCTGCCTTCCATACCGTCTCCTCCAAAGCCATAAGGGAACTGGACGCGACGATAGAGGGCGATATCATCATCGCGGGCGACGATCCTGACTCCAAACGGGTCGTCTCCGACCTCGTGAGGATGATAAATGATCTCCGACCCCTCGATGGAGGGGACCTGACGGTCGCAGCCCAGATAGAGGGGCTGACGCCACTCCTTCTGAACCTTTCTAAGGTCGACGGCAACGGGATCAAGTGCCCGGGAATCGCTGTCGTTCTCAGCTGCCCCACCGAAAAGAAGATCGAAAGCTGCCATCGATGAACCTCGAAGTCCCTTGGGATCGGACGGAGAAGATCCACCGACCTATTGGAGATCCGCCAGCAGGTCGCACCGAGAATATACGGACGGGGAACTGCTTGCTTCTATCATCCCGCCCCTCAAATCACTGACGGCTGGAGGGGATCAGAGACCCTCGCGCTCCAGCCCATCGATTATCTTCGCAAACTGCTTCTGCGCCCGTCTCCTCTTGATGGAGGAGAGCTTTCTTATCTGCGACTCATCGACATCTTCCCTGGTGCAGCTTATCGCCTCCAGAAGCCTCCGGCCTCGGTCGGATCTGACGATCACCGTGGAGTACCCCTCGGGGCTACCCACCGATCCGACGGATATATCGGCGAGCCTGGAGACGAAATCTCCGCAATACTTGCACCCTTCCCTCACATCATCCTCCAGGTCCGATATCCTGCAGGAGTATTCTTCGTCGCCGACGAAGATCGAGAACCTCCCCTTGGATATCTGTACCCGATCCGCCTCGTCGAGATCGATGGAGAATACGTCGCGGATCTGCCGCTTCAGCCTGGCAGGATCGAAGCTCTCAAAACAGAAGAGCCCCAACAGAAATATCTCTGCATCCGGAAAAGCCTCTCCCAGATACCCTCCCGCCTGAAGCTTCCTCACCGATCTGATCGCGCAGGGGGTTCCCACCACGGCGATCCTCCTCTTGCCGCTCCCGAGCGCCTCCAGAAGCTTCGGGACGAGGGGTACCCGGACATATTTCGTCCCCGCTGACGCCATGACGCCGTCCAGGTCATCGACTATCGCCGCATATGCCCTATAATCATCCCCGGGCATGACGACGACGGCGGCATCGATGGAGCCCGTCTCGATCGCCGAGGCGAGGATGGAGGTGACGGCCCCTCCGTCCTGCCCCTCACCATGGCCCCTGCATCCAATGATCTCGCCATAGACCCCGATCTCGTCGTCGAACTCGCCCCGGAGGAGACGGCTCTCGATCTCTTCCGCCTCCTCTGACGTGAGGGGATAGATATGTTTCATTCTTTTGATCGCGGCCGTCGGACAGACGAGGGCGCAGGCGCTGCAGGCCATGCAATCCTCTGAAAAGTCCCGGTACGGTGCGTCGACGGCCCGCTCTACCCCCCGCAGGATGGGGCTTATCGCCGAGACCCCCACCAGCTCCTGGCAGACCCGGGTGCAGAGCCCGCAGAGGATGCAGCTCTCATCAGCTAGTTTGAACCTCGGACTTGAGATGCCGTATACACTCGCGAGGGCGACGATCTTCTCCTCCCCAGGAGACCTGGCGAGCAACAGCTCGATTATCATGGACCGTAGATCGAAGAGATCAGGAGAGGAGGTTTTGACTACAAGCCCCTCCTCGGCAGGATAGTTGCAGGAGGTGACGACCTTCTTTCGTCCGTTTTTTTCTATCTCCACAGAACAGAGCCTGCAGGCGCCGATGGGGGTCAGGGCAGGGTGATGGCAGAGGGTGGGTATGAAAATGCCAGCATCCTTCGCAGCCTCCAGGAGGGTCTTATCATCATCGGCCTCTACATCCCGGCCATCTATCCTCAACATCACCTTCGCCACTCCAGAATCGCCTCCTATCCCATCCCTCTTCTCATCTTCCTCGGCAGAACGACCGCCATCTCATGGGACCTGCTGGGGGGCCGATCTCCCTGAGGTCCTGGTCACCGCCATCACCTTCGACGGACATACATGAAAGCATATCCCGCAACGAGTGCATCTCGATTGATCGATGACCATGAAGGTATCCTCGTCCCCCTCCCCTTCATATATCGCCCCTGCAGGGCAGTTCTTCTCGCAGAGGCCGCAGGCTATGCAGAGATCTGGCCTGATGAAATACGATATCAGACCTTCGCATACCAGGGCAGGACACCGCTGGTCTTCGATGTGGGCGAGGTACTCATCTCTGAAGTGGCGGATGGTGCTCAACGCCGGATTCGCCGCCGTCCGGCCCAGAGCGCAGAGAGAGGCGGCCTTCATGAGAGATGCGATATCAACAAGGGCGTCCAGATCCTCTCCCTTCCCCCGTCCCGCCACGATCTCGCCCAGGATATTCCTCATCTGCCGGAGCCCTTCCCGACAGGGGACGCACTTTCCGCACGACTCGTCGCATAGAAAGTCGACGAAGTACCGGGCGAGGTCGACGGCACAGGTATCCTCATCCAGGACTATGATGCTCCCCGACCCCATCATGGAGCCGAGGCGTGTGAGCTCGTCGAAGTCCACGGGGGTGTCCAGGTGCCCCTCGGGGATTATCCCTCCCGAAGGCCCTCCTGTCTGGACCCCCTTCACCCTCTTTCCCCCCGGGATCCCGCCGCCTATATCGAATATTATCTCCCGAAGGGTCATCCCCATGGGGACTTCTACAAGGCCGGTGTTGTTCACCTTCCCCACCAGGGAGAAGATCTTCGTCCCCTTGCTCCCCTCCGTCCCGATGGAGCTGAACCAGAGGGCACCCCTGTTGATAATCACGGGGATGTTCGCCCAGGTCTCGACGTTGTTCAGAAGGCTTGGGCGGCTCCAAAGGCCCCTCTCGGAGGTGTGGACGTATTTCGGCTTCGGCTCCCCCACCTTCCCCTCCAGAGCGTTCATCAGGGCGGTGGACTCCCCGGAGACGAAGGCTCCAGCCCCTCGATGGAGTCTCACCTCGAAATTGAAGCCCGATCCGAGGATATCCTCTCCCAGGAGCCCCCGCTCCCTCGCCTGGGCGATGGCGGTCCGGGCGTTCTCCACCGCCAGGGGATACTCCGCCCGGACGTAGATGAACCCCTCCTCCGATCCTATGGCGTAGCCCCCGATCATCAACCCTTCCAGGACGCTGTGGGGGTTTCCCTCCATCAGAGCCCTGTCCATAAAGGCGCCGGGATCCCCCTCATCGCAGTTGACTATTACATATTTGGGGCTCCCTTCTGCCTCCCTCGCCGCCTCCCACTTCAGGCCGGTGGGAAAGCCTCCGCCGCCGCGACCCCGCAGGCCCGAGCTCTTCACCTCATCGATGACCTCCTGGGGGGTCATGCTGGATAGCGCTCTGGCGAGGGCGCTATAGCCCCCTTCGGCTATATAATCGTCTATATTTTTAGGATCTATTTTTATATTATTATTAATTAAAATCCTCGTCTGATGCTTATAGAAGGGGATCTCTTCCTCGTGAACGTCCTTTTCCCCCGTGACGGGGTCAACGTATAGAAGACGATCTACCAGCCTGCCATTTCGAACCGTCTCCTCTACGATCTCCGAGACGTCTTTCGGATCGACCTTCAGATAGTGAACCCCTTCGGGGTAGACCACCACTATCGGCCCCTTTTCGCAGAATCCCGGGCATCCCGTCTCCTTCAGGACGATCTCCGTTTCGAGATCCCTCCTCGATAGCTCCGCCCTGAAGGCGTCGATGACCTTCTTCGCCCCCAGAGCGAGGCACCCCGTCCCTGCACAGATGGCTATCCACGCCTCTCTTGACCTATTGGCATCTCTCCTGGACCTGAGCCCCACTCTCAAGAGCTCCAGTTCTCCAACTGAGGCTATCCTGGGCATATTTCCCCTCAACGAAGGCCCTTCAGAGCCTTCTCCGCCGCTTCCAGGGTGACGCCTCCGTGGTACTCGCCGTCCACGGTCATCACCGGACCCATGGAGCAGCATCCGAGGCAGTTCACCTTTCTGAGGGTGAACGCCAGATCCGGGGTCGTCTCCTCCGGCTTTATGCTCAGCTTCGAGGCGGTATAGTCTAGGACCTTCTGAGCTCCCCGGACCTGGCAGGCGGTCCCCATGCATACGTGTATCATGTGCCTGCCTACGGGGCTGAGGTTGATGGCTTTGTAGAAGCTGGCTATCCTGTAGATCTGACTTTTGGGAACGTCCAACCTCTCGCTCAGGTGTTCCATAAGATCCCTCGGCATCCAGTTCAGCTCGCCCTGGAGGTCCAAGAGGAGCTGGATCAGGAAGCCCTCCTGACCCCGATATCTCTCAATTATCTCATCCACCTTCACCAGATCGACAGCATCCATTCCTCTACCTGCCCTCTATCCTGTTAATGGAAATCGACATCTACCTCATCCCTCCTCCCTGGCCTCCGGGGATAGACCTTCCATAAGAAAGAAGATGGCGCCCCATATGGTATACGCCTGGGGGGATACGGACGAGCACCTCCAGGGGGGATATGGGCAGGGATAGATGCCACGGCGACGGCCCAGAAGACGGCGATGGCCCCACTCCGTCCAGAGGCATCGTATAAAGACGACTCCAACTCCTTAAAGAGATCTCTCTGCCCATGTCAGCCACAGCGGTTGTGATGTAATTGGGTAGAGAAGTAGTTTACGGGGGAGATGAGCGATCCATCTCGGAAATCGCCCCCTTCACCGATAATCGGATGAATTGAAACTGATTTGAAGCATAAATCGTGATAAAAATTGTTTCTCAATGTATCTCTGGTTGCCCGGCCCAGTCCCGGAGGTTCCCCCATCGCCGCGGACCGGGCCGCCCTGCCGCCCCCATCACCGTATCGAGATCAGGAGACGGGCCTCTCAGAACAGCCCGCCCACCAGGTCCTGGGGGCTCACCCCGGACATCTGGAGGATCAGGTAGGCGCCGAGGACCGTACCCGCCACGCTTCCTATGTTCGCCATGGCGGCCACCAGTATCACCCGGAAGAGGGGTATCGCCATCATCTCTTTGAAGGTCTCCGCCTCGGCGAGCCTCTTCGTATCGACCATCTTCGGCTTCCTCTTCCACGCCTCTGCGATCCCCGCAAACCAGCCTGCGGCCATCAGGGGGTTTAAGCTCGTCAGCCAAGCCACCATGAAGGCTGTGAGGACCGAGACGGGGTGGCCCCGGGCCAGGATCACCCCCGCAGCGCTGAGGGCGCCGTTGACGAGAAACCAGATCTTGAAGGCGGAGAAGAGGCTCTCGGTTGTGATGCCGGATAAGATGACGGCGGCTATGGTTATCAGGACGAGCAGAGTCAGACCGGCTCCGAAGATCTTCGGGGCCGAGAACCTCCGCCTGGAAGGACGGGCAATCTCCTCGAAGGCGGGGATCTTCTCGGGGTGGGCGAGATATTTCGTTATCCCCTCCCGGTGGCCTGCGCCCACCACCGCCACCACCCTCGCCTCCCTTCCCAGGCGTATCAGGTTTCGGGCGATGTAGGCGTCCCTCTCGTCGATGAGGACCTCAGCGGCCCGCGGGGATACCTCCCGGAACTCCTCTATGATGGCGGAGACGACGTCCTCTTCGGTCACCTTATCGATCTCGATCTCCTCCCCCTTCCCGAAGGCTGCGGGGATCATCGATGCCACCAGCTTCGCCTTCTCCAGGAAGCTCATCGCCGACCAGAACCTCTGGATGGTGACGCCTATATCCCTGTCGACGAGGGCTACCCGTGCCCCCATCTCCTCGGCAGCCTCTATGGCGGCGATCATCTCAGAGCCGGGCTTCACCCCCAGATCCGAGCCGATCTTCTTCTGGACGTATGCGAGGAGCCACTGGACGAGGAGGAGGTATAGCTTGCCGTCCTTCAAGATCTCCTTTATCTGGATATCTCCCGCCTCCTCCTGGCCGGTGAGGGCGCGGTACCTCCCCTGACAGAGCTCCACGGCGACGACGTCGGGATGGAGGTCCTCTATCGCCCTTATCACGTCCTGGACGCTCTTTTCGGATACGTGGGCCGTCCCCACGATTACTATCTCGCCCGTTTTCTCCTCCCCCAGGGCAGCGCCCGTCTCCACGCCATCGTATCCGCACGATTCCGAGCCGCACGATCCTATATCATCCAAATCGATTACCTCGCCGTTGGCCATCTCAGGGACGACCACCTAGAAAACCCTTTGTCCAAAGACCGGGGGGGATCTTTGGGTATGGTCCGTCGGTATCACCTTCCGGAGCAGATCTCTATCGCTCTGATGAGGTCAGAACGTGATACTATCCCCACGAGCCTCCCGTCCTCCATCACCGGAAGCCTCCGGATCTGCCGCTCCATCATCTTCCTCATCGCCCCGGCGGCTTCGTCCTCAGGCCCGATGACGTATATCTCCTTGACCATGATATCGCCGACGGTGGTGGCGCCCCTCCTCTCCTCGGGGACCTTCTGGACGTTGGATATCGTCACGATACCTCCGAGCCTCCCGTCCACCATCACCGGGTATCCTCTATGCTTCTCCCGGAACATGAGGTTGATTATATCGGGGAGCGTCGTCTCAGGGGTGACGGTCTTGAGGTCCCGGGACATTATGTCCTTCACCTTAACACCCTCAAGGGGGACGACGATGGAGGTGGCCTTCTCCTCCTCGTTGGCGGCGATGTAGACGAAGAAGGCGATGAGGATCAAGAAGGGGCTCCCCATGATCCCCAGAACCCCCATGAGGATCGCAAATAGCTTGCCTATCCCCGCCGCCCGTCTCGTTGCGTCGACGTAGGGCATCCTGGTGGCAAACCAGGCCCTGAGGATCCTCCCTCCGTCCATGGGAAACGCCGGAAGGAGGTTGAAGATCATCAGGACGATGTTGATCACCCCGAGGGTCCATAGGAGGGTGGTGAGGGGATGGCTACCCCCCAGGAGGAGAGCCGACTGGAAGCTGAAGAGGGTGCAACCGACGCCGATGATCCCGCTGACTGCGGGACCCGCCACCGCCATCCTCGCCTCCATCCCCGACTCTCGGGGGATGTCCTCCATGGAGGCGACGCCACCGAAGATGTAGAGGGTGATGCTCCTGATCGTTATACCGTACCGCATAGCCACGAAGGAGTGGCCCAGCTCGTGGAGGGCGACGCAGAGGAATAGGAGGACGGCGAAGGCGAGGGAGTAAGCCCATCTGGCCGCAGGGGGCTCGACGGATTCGAACCCATAGGAGAGGTCGTAGACCTGGCCGAAGATCTCGAGGCTGGTGGTGGCGGTGAAGGTTGAGAATATGTAGGCGACTATGGGTATGATCACGAGGAAGGTTACGTGTAACCTTATGGGGATCCCTGCGATCCTCCCGATCTGGAAGGCGGAGCTCATGATCCCAAACTCGACCTGCCCGTTAATATCTTTTTTGAGGGTTTTGGACTTGATCTCCACCGCCCCTGCGTCTCGTCCCGCCACCTTCGAACCCCAAATTTCGCCCCCTTCAAGATCAGGTCGCGTACTCGTTCTACTGAAAATCGCCAGTCGAATCGAATTCAAGGGACTCATTTTCCGCCAAATAACCATGACGTCACCAGTTAGCGCTATTCAGTAATCTGGGTACGCGACCCAAGATCATTTGTAACACTCGGATGGAAATTGTTATAACCAAACGGAGCCATTGTCCCCTCTGGCGGCGAAGGGACCGCCGCCACTTCGGAGGTGCATGAATTTGAATTCGATATCGAGATTTATGCTATCATCGTTGATCTCATCATCGATTCTCTTGATTTTGGCGGCGTCGCCGGCGGCGGGGTACACCCTCCAGATCTTCGGCAACGCCAACATGGACGCAGAGATAGACGAGCTGGACATCGTCACCCTGGAGGGGATGATCGACGGCTCTGTGGCTAATACGGAGCTTGCAGACGCCGACGGCGACGGCGACCTCGACGAAGAGGACCTCGATCGAGTGAGGGAGATCATCCGAGGCGATCCCGCGGAGATCGCCCTCATCGACTCAGTCGGGAGGATCGTGACCGTCGATGCCCCCGTATCGAGGATAGTCCCCCTCCACATGCGCCACGCCACCGCCATCGTCGTCCTCGGCGGCGAGGACGCCATCGTGGGGGTGGGAAGGACCGTCCTGGAGCGAGAGAGCCTCTTTCCGGAGCTGGCGGATAAGCCCTCCATCGGCTCTCACGCAGAGCCCGACCTGGAGGCGATCCTGGAGCTATCCCCCGACCTCGTCATCGCCTTCACCCAGACGGGAGCCCAGGACCAGCTGGAGGAGAAGCTGCCCCCCGAGGTCGCCCTCGTCCGTCTCGACCTCTCCAGAGCCGACAGCCTAAAGGAGGAGATGATGCTTCTCGGCATCCTCATCGGCAAGAAGGAGGCGGCCAGCGCTTACGATGAGTGGTACGATCTTTATGTGGGGACGGTCACGGATAGGGTCGCCGATATCCCCGAAGAGGATAGGATGAGAGCCTTCCTGGAGCGGGAGAGCCCCGATAGGGAGGCCTCAACACGGTGGGCTTACGCCGGAGATACCGGTTATTCCGATTTATGCGACGTCGCCGGCGGGGCGAACATAGCGAAAGGGAAGATCGAGTACCACGGGGACGTCGAGGCGGAGTGGGTGATGGAGGCGAACCCCGACGTCATCATCGGCCTCTCTTACGGCGGCGGCTACGCCGTCGATGACGACTCCCGCCTGAAGGCCTATAGAGACGGGATCATGAAGACGCCGGGCTTCGCCTTCGTCGACGCCGTCAAGGACTGCCGGGTCTACGTCATCTCCGGCGACTTCTCCCTGGGACCCCAGATGACCATCGGGGCGGTCGTCGTCGCCAAGTGGCTCTACCCCGACCTCTTCGCCGATCTCGACCCCCAGGAGATCCATCGGGAGTTTCTACGAGAGTTCATGGGCGTCGATCCGGATATCGCCGGGGCCGGAGCCTTCGTCTACCCGCCCTTCGATTGATCCTGGAGAGGCCGGGCCGGATGGGGCAAAGCCCGCCCAGGAGACGCCACCCCCCTTTTTTTCAACCTGTGCTGACGAGCCGCCTGATGGTGGCACTGTGCTCCACCATGGAGGCGACGATGTACGCCTCTTCGAGGGTCGCTCCGATGGCGAAGACGCCGTGACCCCGGACGATGGCAGCTCTGCTGAATCTGAGGGCGAAGGAGGCTTTATTGGCGAGGTCGTGGCTCCCCATCTCTCCATCGATGATGGGGACGGTCCCCAGGAACCGGACGCCTTCGCCGTCCATCGGCTCGAAGGGACCCACCTCCAGGATCGATGTGGCTACGGCATAGGGGGAGTGGGTGTGGATGAGAGCCCGGGCCTGCGTCCTCTCGTAGATCGCCCGGTGGACGGGGGTCTCGCAGCTGGCGAGGGCGTCCGCCGAGCAGGGCCCCCGGAGGTCGACCTCGATCACGTCCTCCTCTTCGATCTCGTCGAGCATCGATCCCGTCGCTGTGATCAGGATCTTTCCATCGGAGAGGATGCTGATGTTTCCGAAGTGGGCGTAGGTGAGGCCCGAAGCCACCAGCTTTCTTCCGAACTTGGCCATCTCCTCATCTGGTCTCAATGGTTCACCTTCTCATGCCAGGACGAAAGGGGCAACGTCCGTCCCCACCCCTCCGAAGAGATCCCTCGCCTCCACCACGATCGAATAGTCGCCGGGGTCCCAGAACCGGGTCTCCCATCTGCCGGTGTAGACCCCGTTTTTGTCGAAGTCGTTCATCGGTATCCTCACCTTTCTATCGCCGCCGACGACGGTCACCTCCGCAGAGCCGATATCTCCGGAGATCCCGGCGTGGATCATGACCGGATCTCCGGCTTTGGCCCTGGACCTGCTGAGAACGAGGCTGTAAACCTCGGGCCCCCCCCTCTCTTCGGGGAGGTCGACGAGGTCCAGGGCAGCCTTAAGGTTCAGTCGACCGTAACCGTACGTGTTGTCGGGGCCCGGCTGCCCGATATCGTCAGCGGATTTGAGGAGGACCCTCTTCGCCCCGGCAGGGTCGAGATCCGGCTGCTTCTCTTTGATGACGGCGATCGCCCCCGCCACCTGGGGCGCTCCCATGGAGGTCCCGCTCATGACGGACTTTTCCCGGAGGGTCCCCGCCCTAGCTGAGGCGACGTCCACCCCCACCGCCACCAAGTCCGGCTTGACCCTCTCGTCGGGGGTCGGCCCCCGGGACGACCTCTCGAAGACGTTCCCGAGGGGGTCGACGGCGCCGACGGTTATGACCCTCTCGGCGGTCCCCGGAGTGACTATCGACCTTGCCGAGGGGCCGAGGTTTCCTGCGGCGACGACGACGGCGATCCCCGCCTCCACCATCCTGTCGCAGGCGGAGTCCAGGAGGTTGGGGCCGTCGCTCGCCTCCTCACCGCCGACGCTGAAGGAGATGACGTCTATCCCCAGGTCCGCCCGGCTCTCGAGGATCCAGTCGAGGGCGGTGAGGGCGTCGGAGAGGTAACATGCACCGTCCCTGTCCATCACCTTCACCACAACCAGCTTCGCTCCTGGAGCGATCCCACCAGCGTCCCCCGTCCCCGCGATGAGGCTGGCACAGTGGGTCCCGTGGCCGTGGTCGTCGTACGGCCCATCCCTTCCGTTGACGAAGTCCTGGAAGGCGAGGATCTTGGGGTCGGAGGTCAAAAGCTCGTCGTCCATGTCGTCGAGAGATCGGTGGTTTGGATCAGCGCCGGTATCCAGGATCGCCACCGTCACCCCCCTGCCGGTATAATCATCGACGTCGAATCGAGGGTCGTCCCCGGGCCTGTAACCCTCCACTGCCTCCCCCAGGATCTGGAGCTTCTGATCTCGATAAACCCCTTTGACCCCTTCGATATTCGCGATTTTCTCAAGCTCTGACCCCCTGACGACCATGGAGGCCCCAGGGAGGACCCTGAACTCTCCTCCCACCCTATCCCCGATCTTCGGATCCTCTCTTCTGAGAGAGACGTTCTCCTCGGTGAGGACTATAACCTTAAGGTCCTGATCTTCCAGCTCTTCGAGGCTGTCTTCGATCCGGTTTGCGTTCAGGTCCAGGGGGTTGAGGACCCGGAGGACGAGCTCATCGGAGACGGCGGCGTTCCCCGCCCGGTCGACGGCGACGATGGTGACCCCGTGATCGCCGAAGGGGAGGTTGGAGCTCAGACGCCCCTCGTACCTCCCGTTCCGGCTGAGGTCGAGGAGAGGCGTCTGCCGCCCCGCCACCTCGGCGTAGACGGCGTCGACGGAGACGTCGTCGGCGACCCAGGCGACGATCCTCACCCTCGGGTCGCCCCGCTTCACCATCATCGGAGATACGTGGGCGTTGAGTATTACGGGGGGCTCTAGGTCGTCTCCGGGGTGGAGGGTGGCGTCGATCCTCTGGAGAAACCACCGCGGTGACGGATCCTCGGGCTCTTTCAAGGAGATGGAGATGGCCGCGCCGCTGAAGGCGATCGCCCCGATCGCCAGGAGGGCGAGAAAAAATAAGGGGCTCTTTGGGCTCATCTCCTCATTCTACGTATCTATCCGATTAATACCTTCCCAGCTTTTTGATCCCGGTGCTGGCGGCGGAGGTCGCCGTCTCCTGGACCGGAGCCGAGGAGTCGATCTCTATCGTCAGGACGTCCTCGAAGTAGGATGTCTTCCCTCCCGCCGTCGCCGCCACGGTCACGATGTAGAGGCCATCGGGGGCGCCGGAGGCGTCCCAGGTCCCCAGGTGCTCGTCGCCGAGGGTGGCAGCGAGCTCGATGGTGGCCATGACGTCGCCGTCCTGGTTCTGGATCAGGGCCCCCGCGGCGGTGATCGCCCCGGTATTAGTCTTCCCCACCGATCCGAGCTTGACGCCGCCGGTGATCGAGGAGGGGTTAGAACCCGAGGCGTATAGGGCGACGGGGTCGAAGCAGGCGACGCATCCAGTCGTCTGGACCGTCGGCCTCTCCAGGGAGGAAGCCTCCTGGATGAGATCCTCGATCTCATCGATGCCGACGACAGACCCGTTCGTCTCATCCGGGAGGCCTTCTATCTCCGGGAGGTCCTGGGCTGCGCCCTCCACTGGATCATCTGACGCGGCCTCTTCGACCTCTTCCGCCTCTTCAGAGGCGGTGATCGTCACGAATAGACCGGCGTCTGAGTCGGCCTCGTCGGGGACGACCTCAAAGGCGGCGAATATCTTGACGGGGCCGGGGCGTGCGGGGTTGGGCTCCGCCCTCGCCTCCTTCAGGACCGCCTTCACCGGGGGCCTCTTGGCATCCCAGTCGTTCCAGGAGTAGAGGCTCGATTCGTATCCCATCAGCTGGAGGGCGTACCAGACCATCGAGGCCCTGGCGCCGGCGTTGGAGTAGACGACGACCGGCTCTGCCTTATCAAGGTCGGCGAAGACCGCCGCCAGCTCATCGCCAGCCTTCATGCGGCCATTGGCGAGAACGGCGCTGTAGTCTATGTTCACGGCGCCCGGGATCTTATCGGCGCCGAACTCCTGGAAGGTCCGGGCGTCGACGATCTGGCTGACGCCTCTGGCTACGCCGTCGTAGTCGGCCAACAGATCAGACCTCACCCGGGGCGTATACGTCACAGCGGGCCTCTCGTTCGCGTTCCTCTCCGTCGGATGCCCTGCGGCGACCCAGCCGTCAAGCCCGCCGTCCAGGACCGCCACATCGTCGTGGCCGACGTACCTCATAGCCCAGAAGACGAAGGGAGCGACGGATATGCCGTCACATGTGGCGCAGTCGCCGTAGATCAGCACCGAATCCTCCGGGGAGATCCCGGCGTTCCCTAAGACCTCGGCGATCTCGGCAGGGGACCGGGGGTTGTTCTCGTCGTCGAGGAGCTCCTCCCAGTATAGGGGGACGGCCCCTTTGATGTGAGACACTGAGTACTCCGTCCCCACGTCCAGGATCACGTCGTATCCGTCTGCATCTCCGGCGGTGGCGAGGAACTCTCCGCGGACGAACCCTCCGGCGCTTCCTGCGGCCTCACCCTCCATGGCGGCTCGCGCCTCCTGGGGTCCTGGGGGCTTCTCGCCCTCATTCTCAATCACCGTCGGGTTGTGGCCCAGGAAGTTGAATATGTCCAGATTGTAGTTCGTCTCCCCTTTGCAGGTGGGGCAGTCCCACTTATCCAAACGCTCTTGATCGATCCCCTGATCTGCACCTGCACAGATGATCAGCCCCAGTACCAGGAGGACGCTCCAGGCCATCCTTCCGATCTTCGAGCCGATGCTTCCTGACTTTCTGCCAGCCCTGTCATCGGGCCGGCGGATCGAATAACCCTTTCTTCTAACCCCTAACATGGTTTTTTCCCCTTAATGAATCGTAAACTTGTGGATATATGATCACAGCCCCCGGGAGAGCGCCTCGTTGAAGTCCCGGCCGGACCTGGGGAGGAGCTCCAGCTCCCCGATCTCCTCCACCATCTCAAAGCCCCTGGCGTCCTTCGCCGTCAGGATGACGGCGTACCTTCCGGCCCCCATGAGGGCGGTCTGGAGGGTCCCCGAATAGGAGCCGTCTCCGGAAGGGTACATGGAGATATACCGGCTCGGCTCCGAGGAGGTGAGAAGGTTTCTGGTCCTGGCCGATACCTGGGCGATTCCGTGCTTCGATTCGAGGACGACCTCGACGGTCACCTGGGAGCCTATCTGGGCCCTGGCCGGATATATGGATCCGTCGACGAGGGCGATGGGGCGGGCAGCCTCCCCGACGATGGGATAAGCGTCTCTTGCCCGGTCGTTGATGACGTAGGGCTGGTCGACGAAACCGTCGGGACCCGACGCGTTCTGGCCGGGGCCGGACATCACGTCGGTCCCGGTGTGGCTATCCCAGAAGTTTCCGCCGAGGGGATAAGCTTTGTACCACTGGTTGGTACCCCGATCTTCGGCGGGGATGACGCAGTCGAAGATCCTGTTGTTGTAGATCAGGTTTCCGTCGGTGTTGACGAGGACGCCCCTCTGGCTCCCCGATATGTTGTTCTCGACGAGGGTGTTGTTTCCGGCGGGTCCCTCCAGGATCTGGACCCCGAAGTTCGAGTTTTTGGCGATCTCGTTTCCTCTGATGAGGTTATATCCCGACCCCGTCTGGAGGAATATCCCCACGACCCCATTCTCGGATATCTCGTTCTCCAGGATGTGGTTTCTGATGCAGCTTCCGATCATCTTTATCCCGGCGATCTCGTTACCCTTCAGGCGGTTTCTGGTGATGATGTTCTCGTTACAGTCGGTGAAGGCGTAGATCCCGTATTTGTTCCCCTCCGCCACGTTGCCGCTGATGACGTTATCAGAGCAGCTCGGAAAGAGGCAGATCCCGTACTCTCCGTTGAAGGATGCACCATTGTCGAGGATCTGGTTGCCGTTCGATCCGGAGAGGTATATCCCGTACCATCGGTGGGGTCCAAGGCCGTTGTAGTTGGCGACGTTCCCCTCGATCCTGTTATCGTCGGAGGATATGAGGCCGATACCCCACTGCTCAACGCCGGTGACGGTGTTGTTGGAGACGGTGCAGTTCCTGGAGCCCTCCAGGTGGATGCCGCGAAGCCCCCCTTCTACAATGAAGCCGGAGACTGTGACGTCGTCAGCAGAGATCTTGACCCCCATATTCCTCCCGCCGGCCCTGATCCTGGCGCCGTCGCCGATGA
Source organism: Candidatus Methanocrinis alkalitolerans (assembly GCF_029167205.1). NCBI lineage: Archaea > Methanobacteriati > Methanobacteriota > Methanomicrobia > Methanotrichales > Methanotrichaceae > Methanocrinis > Candidatus Methanocrinis alkalitolerans. The sequence continues at coordinate 12,182 of NZ_JARFPL010000003.1, read as the reverse complement.
GGGTTATGCTCTTGGTTATCTCCACCCTGTCGTAGACCCCCGGCCCCGCGACGACGGTGTCTCCGGGTTGCGCTCCGTCTATGGCAGCCTGGAGGTCGGTCCCCGCCTGAAACGTAGCAGAAGATGCGGTCGTCGCAAAGAGCAACGCCAGGATCGCCGTCGCGCCCAGGAGGTGGCGCAGATCCTTTGAATATCTCAACCTAACCCACCGGGGCTAAAGAGGATCTCCAGTTAATAAAGCTAACGTGGCCTCCCCTCCGGGGAGGGTCCCCAAAATCGGAGGTTTTCACCTCCACGCCCCTTTTATAGGGGTCATGTAGGTCAGAGATGAAGGCAAGTCTTTTTTATTTATCCCGATCTTATGGGCGTTGAGGTGTTCAGTTTGAGCTATAAATTCAAATCTGCCTTCTGCATGGCGTGCGCCCTCCTCCTGGTGGGGACGGCCTTCGCCATGACATGGTCGTCCGAGAAGATTCTTGTGGGCGACTCATATATCGACAAAGGTGCTGAGGATATGAATTTCGGCAGCGAGGAGATCTTGTGGGTATCCTCCGAAGAGGATGAGCCTCTGAGGGAGTCCTGGCTCGTATTCGACACTTTCTCCATGATAGATGCCATCAAAATAAAATCCTCAGATGAGGTTGGCTCCGCGACCCTGAGGGTCTATGCCAATGAGGTGGAGAACCCCGGGGAGGTGGAGCTCCACTTCTACAACCAGGGACCCCTCGAAGACAGCATCGAATGGGACGGCAAGCCCGATTATGACGGCGATGTCGAAGCCTCCATAGATGTTGATGATGAGGGGTGGTACGAGATAGACGCCACGAGCCTCGTAAAGAAGGCGATCGCTGAGTGTAAAGACTGTCCCTTCTCCGCGGTCCTGGTGGCAAAGGGTGACGCCTCCGTCGGTTTCGCCTCAAAAGAGGACTCCGAGGGGAACGTGCCGGTCCTGAAGGTCACGACCCTCACCGTCTGATCCCTCAGATGTTGGGGGGGTGGTCCGGCCCAGCCGGCAGCCTCCTCCCGTTCTTTTTCTGCGCTCGTTTTTGTTTGATTACATATCATCGAGAGGCGGTCGATCGGGGCGGCCGATTGGGGGCGGTGCAAAAGGATTAATACCGGCGGGATGTTTTTCGGTTTCGAGGTGAACGCTTGTTTTTGATAGGAGAGGCGCTGATAGGGGAGGAGCCGGAACTCGCTCACATCGACCTAATGATAGGAGATAAAGATGGGCCCGTGGGGATCGCCTTCGCGAGCGGCCTAGCCCAGCTCTCGGCGGGGCACACCCCGCTTCTTTCCGTAATAAGGCCGAACTTGCCGGCGAAGCCCGCCACCCTGATCGTCCCGAAGGTGACTGTTAAGAATATGGACCAGGCGGCTGTGATCTTCGGCCCGGCCCAGACCGCCGTCGCCAAGGCGGTGGCGGACTCTGTCGCCGAAGGGGTGATCCCGAAGTCCAAGGTCGAGGAGATCGTCATCGTCGTCAGCGTCTTCATCCACCCCCAGTCCCGGGACTACGACGCCATTTACCGGTATAACTACGGGGCGACGAAGCTCGCCATAAAGAGGGCGATGGAAAGCTTCCCCGACATCGATACCGTCCTTTACGAGAAGGACAGGTCGACCCATCCGGTTATGGGCTTCCGGGTCATCAGGCTCTGGGACCCGCCGTACCTCCAGGTGGCTTTGGACCTGGTGGACCTCGCCGTCGTCCGGAGGGTCCTCTCCCATCTCCCGGATAGCGACCATCTCCTCATCGAGGTAGGCACCCCCCTCGTCAAGAAGTTCGGGGCCTCGGTGGTCAAAGAGATCAGGAACGTCCGGCCCAGCTCCTTTGTGGTCCTGGATTTGAAGACCCTGGACACCGGAAACCTGGAGGTCCGCCTCGCCGCCGACGCCACCGCCGACGCCGTCGTCATATCCGGCCTCGCCCCGACGAAGACCCTGGAGCTCGCCATCAGGGAGGCGAGGAAGACGGGTATCTACTCGGTGATCGATATGCTGAACGTCCCCGACCCCCTGGCAGTCCTCGCCTCCCTCTCGGCGTTGCCGGACGTGGTGGAGATGCACAGGGCTATCGATCAGGAGGCTGAGAGGCACAACTGGGCGGTGATAGCCGAGATCAAGAAGATGGCAGCCGGCGCAGACAGCAGGCTCCTGGTCGCCGTAGCCGGGGGTATCCGGGTCGATACCGTCGCCGAGGCGCTGAGATCCGGCGCCGATATTGTGGTGACGGGGAGGGCGATCACCGGCTCCAAGGACATCAGGGACGCCGCTGAGCAGTTCCTCGCAGAGCTGAATCAGACGGAGATAGACCAGTACAGGGTGATGACCGACTTCTGAGATGCGCCTCATCTTAGCCGCCCTCGCCCTCCTCCTCCTCCTGGCTGGGCCCGCCAGCCCCACCACCGAGGTCCTCGTGGGGGAGGCGGCCCGCCCGCCGGGAGCCGTCCTCCTCGTCGTCGACGGGATGGGGGCGTCTTACGTCTACCCAGAGCTTTCGCCCCGGGCGATCGACGGCTCGCCCCTGCCAAGAGCCGCCCTCTTCAACCTGACGGGGAAGGGGGCGAGGGTCCAGAACGTCGCCGTCCCCGTCCCGGAGACGGGGACATCCCACTCGGTCCTGGCGACGGGCTGCTCCTGGATGGACTCTGCCATAATCGGAACGCCGGGGGCGACGATCTTCGACGCCGCCGGGAAGGACGGCCTCCTCTGCCTCGCCCTCCTCCAGCGGGGCGACGCCATGAGCATGGTCCTGGAGCAGGACGGCGGCCTCTTCTTCGACGACAACTCCCTCTGGGGCGCAGAGCCCCTCTTGGCCACGAAAGCCGCCCTTCCTTCCGACCTCGAAGACCTCCTCTGGACCTGGAGGGACCGGTTCCCCCTCTACAACCAGGAGAGGGGGGTCCCCGGCTACGTCGGATACAACGCATGGGCCCTCGACGCCGCCGCAGACCTCGTCACTTCCATGGGGGTGCGGCCCTTCCTGCTTATCGTGAACGCCGGCGCCGTCGACAGCGCCGGCCACAACCTGGGGGCGGAGGGGTACGCCGAGACGATATCGGGCCTCGACGCGCCCCTGGGCAGGCTCGTCGAGGCCTGCGAATCGGAGGGGGTCCTCCTTCTCATCACCGCCGACCACGGCATGTCCTTTCCCTCCAATAAAGGGAAGGGCGGCCACTCCTCCTCCAAGTACTCGGGCCAGCCAGAGTCCCTCTCGGTCCCGGCGGTCTTCATGGGACCGGAGGTCGACGATATCGTCATCTCCGGCCATTGGTCGCAGGTAGACCTCGCCCCCACACTCCTTGACCTGTTGAGCATCAGATCGGCCCTTCCGCTATCCGAGGGGAGGGCGATACCCGTCTCGAAGCACTCAGACCTAACTGTCGACCTGGGCCGGGTCGGAGAGGTGGAGGTCCGGACCGGCTCCGACCTCGTGGCCCGGGCCACCGGCGATTCGAGGTACATCTTCAGGAACCTGGAGAGGGGGACCTACTCCGTCGAGTCGGGGGATAAGATGGCACTGGTCCACCTGTCCGGGGACCAGACGATCGATTTGTCAAAAAGACAGCCCACCAGCCCCTTATATCTCACCTCCTCGATCTTCGAGCCGGAGAAGAGGAAGTACGTCGCCGCCTTCCTGATAGTGGCGGTGAACGGCGTCGGATCCCTCCTGATCTACAGGATTATCAGGAGAAGGTGAGATTCGCCGGATAATTTTCGGCCAACCTTAAATCGGCCAACTTTAAATATCACCATCTCGGGAGAGATCCCAGGTGATGATTCATGGGACTTATCGAAGAGGCGAGAGCCGGCAGGATCACAGCTGAGATGGAGACGGTGGCAAAAGTGGAGGGCAAAACCCCCGAGTTCATAATGCGGGGGATCGCCAGCGGGACGATCGTGATACCCGTCAGCCCCTACCGGCACGTCCGGTTCTGCGGGATAGGAAAGGGGCTAAAGACGAAGGTGAACGCCACCGTCGGGACGAGCAGCGACATCGTCGACGTCGAGATGGAGGTGGCCAAGGCGAGGGCCGCCGAGGAGGCGGGAGCTGACACCCTGATGGAGCTATCGACAGGTGGCGACTTCTTCGATATCAGGAAGCGGGTGATCGAGAGCACGAGCCTATCCGTCGGATCCGTCCCCCTCTACCAGGCCTTCATAGAGGCTATAAGAAAATACGGCGCCGGCGTCGATATGACCGAGGACGACCTCTTCCGGATCACCGAGGAGCAGGCGAAGCTCGGGACGAACTTCATGGCGATCCATACGGGGATCAACAGGATCTGCGTCGAGAGGATGAAGAGGCAGGGTGGGCGTTACGGCGGCCTCTGCAGCCGGGGCGGCGCCTTCATGGTCGCCTGGATGCTCCACAACGACAAGGAGAACCCCCTATACAGCGACTTCGACTACCTCCTGGAGATCCTGAAGGAGCACCAGGTCACCCTCAGCATGGGCAACGGCTTTCGGGCGGGAGCGGTCCACGACGCCACCGACCGCGCCCAGATCCAGGAGCTGATAATAAACAGCGAGCTGGCGGACAGGGCCCACGAGTTCGGGGTCCAGACGATCGTCGAGGGGCCGGGGCACATCCCCATCGACGAGATCGAGGCGAATGTCAAGGTGATGAAGAGGCTCTCGGGGGAGAAGCCCTTCTACATGCTGGGCCCCCTGGTCACCGACATCGCCCCCGGCAGAGACCATATCGTGGCGGCGATCGGCGCGAGCCTCTCCAGCGCCTACGGCGCCGACTTCATCTGCTACGTCACCCCCGCAGAGCACCTCGCCCTCCCCAACGTCGAGGACGTCAGGGAAGGGGTGATGGCCTCAAGGATCGCGGCCCACGTCGGGGATATGATCAAGAACGGAAGCCGCGAACAGGATCTGGCCATGGGCCGGGCCCGCCGCGACCTCCTCTGGCCTGAGCAGTTCGACCTCGCCCTCGATCCGGAGACGGCGAAGAAGATGAGGGCGGAGAGGGCGCCGGCCGACAGCCAGGTCTGCACCATGTGCGGCGACTTCTGCGCCCACAAGATAGTGGCGGAGAACCTGGATATCCGAAAGTAGGCTACCCATCCCCTTTAGGGGATGAGTAGCTTACTTTCCCAGGAGGCCGGCGAAGAACCGGAGGGCTGGGGTGCTGGCCAGGGCTGCGGAGACCTTCAGCCTCGCCGTAAATGTCGTCCCCCTGACGGATATCTCGCCCTGGGCGGCTGCCTCCTGGAAGGCTGCCGCCGGATCGTCCGACTGAAGGACCCCTACGACGGCATCCTCTGCTGCCACCACCACGATCGTCGGGTCGTCGATCCTCCCTTCCACCGTCTTCACCACGACGGCATTCACCGTCTGTAGCCCCGCCAAGAGGACGGTCCCGTCAGCCCTGGCGATCTCCACCTGAACTTTTTCGTCTCCCAGGAGGGTCTTGACCACCCCGGGGGCGTTCTCGACCCCTGAGTTGTAGATCTCGACACCGTGCTGGATGTCGTCGAAGGCTATGGCGGAGGCGGTAGCTGTTGCTGCAAAGGCCGCCGCCAGAACGAAGATGAAGGCGAGCTCTTTCATACTTCTGAGCTGGTGGGCGGCGGTAAATAGCTTTTGATGATCGTGACTACTCCCCGCCGGGTCCACAGCTCGGCTAATCTCAATCTTTAAGTACGTTCTTCACCGATAATACTCCGAATATGGAGATCCTGGTCCTCTGCATAGATAGAGACGACGACCTGGGCCGAAAGGCGGGGATAGTCAGTCCCGTCGTCGGTCGGGCGGCGAACGTAGAGGCGACCCTCGCCCTGGGCCTCGCCGACCCCGAGGACTCGGACGTCAACACCATCCTCGGCGGGATCCAAGTCTACGACGACCTCGCATCCCAGGGCAGAGCCGTCGAGATAGCCGCGGTGGCCGGAGATCCCAACGTCGGCCTCGTATCCGACGGGAAGATAGCCCACCAGATAGACTACCTCCTGGAGAGGTTTCGGCCCCAGGGGGTGGTCGTCGTCTCCGACGGCGCCGAGGATGAGGCGATCCTCCCCATCATCCAGTCGCGGGTCAAGGTAGAAGGGGTGAAAAGGGTTCTCGTAAAGCAGAGCCACAACCTGGAGAGCACCTACTACCTCTTGAAGCAGGTCTTCAGAGACCCGAAGATCAGCCACACATTCTTCATACCCATAGGCCTCGCCCTCCTCATATACTCGACCTTCAGCTTCATCGGCAGGTCTGACTTCGCCGTCATGGCGATCCTCGCCGCCGTCGGAGTATACCTCCTCTTTAGGGGGCTGGGGCTCGACGACTTCATCGACAGCACCAAAGAGACCTTCAAGGGGAACCTCTACCGGGGGAAGATCGCCTTCATCACCTACGTCCTGGCGGCGGTCCTCGTCCTCATCGCCACGATCCAGGGGTCCGCCAAATTCTGGGACTACTATACAGGGGACATATGGTACGGGTACATAGTCCTCATGATGGTCTTCGTCTATTACAGCGTCTGGTGGTACGTCGCCGCCGCCATCTGCGTGAACCTGGGACAGGTCCTGGACCTCTACATCGAGGGGGTGGGGGACGAGAGGGCCTATTCGTACCCCTTCTTCATTTTGGCGACGGGGCTGATATTCTGGAGCGCCAGCGTCTTCATCCTCGTCAACAGCGCCGGTATGGCCTTCCCCCTGATCTCGGGACAGAGCACCCAGTACCTGGCGGCCTCTGCAGTCCTGGCGATCCTCATCACCCTCCTGGGGGTTAAGATCTCCAGGAAGATGGTGGAGAGAAGATGACGGCACCGTCGGGGACGCCTCCATGATCGAGATCGAAGGCGGCGGTGAAGGGTGTCTCTGCGACTTCACCTTCGACTTCTTCTGGCAGCACCGAGGGTCGCGCCTCGATCCCGACGGGGTCGTCTCCGGCGGCCTCTCCCGAAGGGATCTGGTGGAGGCCCTCCGGCAGGGGGAGACGGTGAGGGTTCAGGGGGACGTCGGCGGCCGCCTCGGATCGAGCCTCGGGGTCGACCTCGCCAGCTTCGGCGGGACTGGGGGCGCCATCGAGGGGACAGGCTCGATAATCGTCGACGGCGACGTAGGTCCCCGGATGGGGATCTCCATGATCCGGGGATCGATCTACGTCAGCGGCTCCGTCGCAACTCCCCTGGGCAACGTCGTCGAGGTGGAGTCAGATATGACGGGCTATCGCAAGTACATCTCGACGACGGAGGTTTTAGAGCGAGGAGGAGAGGTCCTCCCGCCGAACCGGCTGGAGGAGGGTCTCCTCATCCTCAATGACGGCCTCCTCCGGGAGACCCTAGGGGCGCGGTCCGGAGGAGAGAGGGTCCTGAGGGTCGAAGGAGACGCTGGGATGAGCGCGGGGATCCTGATGCGTTCTGGCCTCTTGGAGGTTTTGGGCGACGCCGGCAGAAATACTGGCGTTCTGATGAGGGGCGGCCGGATCGTCGTCTCCGGCAGCTGCGACGACTTCACGGCGGCGGAGATGAGAGGAGGCGAGATCTTCGTCGCCGGGGACGCCGGCGGCTACATATGCGCCAGGATGAAGGGGGGCGCCGTCTACGCCTCGAGGGGAAAGCCGATCCCACCGGTTAAGATCCTGCCAGTGAAGGGGGAGGAGGTCGGACTCATCACCAGGGCCCTTAGGATCAACGGGATTCAGGCGATGGGCTTTAAGAAGTTCTCTTTATGAGCTCGCCCCACCCCTTCAGGGGTAGGGTGGAGCCACCCGAAGGATATCGATCTCTCGAACAATATCGTCCATGACGGCATTGAGCTCCTCGGGCATGAAAGCCGTGACGTTGTAGAACTTGCCGCCGGCACCATCCGAAATCCTTCTGAGGCTCGTATACTGCATTTTTGAGGCTTCTGAGCTCTCGTTTATCCCGATGCCTATGGTGAATATGGTGTACCCCGATCTGTTCGCCTCAGATACGTAATCTTCCAGCAGCTCTCCAGGCCGAAACTCGCCGAATCCCGCCAGGAATACGATCAGTTTTGGGGATCTGACATCATCGGCGGCGTGATCACGCAACGCTGCCATCGACCCGGAGATTCCCTGGTCGTAATAGGTGAGATCCGTCTCTAAACACAGTTCGGAGAGGCGATCTAAAATCTCGGCGAGGACGGTTTCGTTCCCTTTCAGGGGAACTGGCCCGAAGACGACTTCGCTATCGTGGTCCCAGCCCACGATCGTGACGATGAGGTTATGGAAGCCAGACCATCCAGATACCATATCTGCGCCCCCATTCTGATCCGTGCTGTAGTACTCTTTCATGCTGCCGGAGGTGTCCAGAGCGAAGACTACGTACGTTCTTTCTTCTTCCGCAACTATCTCCGCATGATCGATGGCGGTGATGATCTCTCCTGTCGGGAGCGGCGTTGAGGCGGCGGCTGCCCAGAGCTTCGCCTCGAACCCCAGGTTCGCACCGCTGCTGTTGCCTTTGACGTTGCCTTTGCCGTCTCCGCCTTCTCTCTTTCTCGGTCTCCCTCGCGCCATATCCTCTAGTCATTCCCGCCAAACAAGGCACCCTCTGATCCGCGACGTTCCTTTATAGCGCTTTCTCGAAAGAATGCCGGAAGTTCGGAGTTGGGGCTCGAGGGTCCATTCGTAGGTCGGAAGAACTTAAAGGACTCAGAGAAAGCGCTCACGCTGCATGGCGGGAAGACCTGCAAATGTCGCCCTACTGTGCAGAAACCAGATAGCAGGCGCAATGATCTGTGCAGTGCAGTTCCGCAGCAACATTATTTCTCTCGCCAATGCTGGAAGGCGTCTATCAGCCGATCTGCCGCAGGTATCGGTCAAGCGTTTCGCTAAAACGGCGGAAATACGACAAGTTCTCCTTGAGCATTTCGGGGTCCAACTCCGATAAAATCTGGAATGAACGCCGCCCTTTGTCGTACCCCTTCCCTCTGCCGCAATCCTCGGTAGCGTTTTTCAGCGCCGCCAGCAGATCTTGCCGTGATCTGCGCTCCAAACCTTCCACTGGAAAGAGAGCGCTCTCTCGCAGATGCACGCCGAAAACCTTGCGCAGAGCCCCACGATCCGCCATTATCCACGTCTCCATGCAGGTCACCATCATCTGCGCCTGGTCATCCTCCGCACCAGCGGGACGGTCCCATCCGTCGCGGGACTTCAGATGATCCCAGGGGGCCATTGTAACCGGCTCTTCGCTATCGACAAGGAGCATCGGAAATTCATTCACATCGGCTGATCTCAATGCTATCTTGAACATGTCGTAGGCATTGTTGCGTCCTCCACAGGCAACGGTGCTCGGCATCCTTCCCTCAAAGCCCGTCTTTTCGATGAGCTTTCTAAACCCCTCGCGACATCGGGATTGAAGATCCTTGCTGTCGCCGCCCCCTTCGATGTATATCCGCACGCTCACCATCTCATCCCCCCAAGGGCGCCTCGGGTCCAGAGTTCGCCCAGACGATAACCTTTCAGCCATTCTTCCAGCTTCTTGCCGTCGAGACGTCCAATCTCGGTCTGGCCGTGGTGCTTCTCGCAGACGAGGACCGCTTCGGGCCGCTCGGTCATCGCATCTACGAGGATGTCCGAGTGGGTGGTGACGATCAGCTGGGTGCGCTCTGAGGCGGCGTTTAGCAGGTCGGCCACTTTGGGCAGGATGTCGGGATGGAGACCAAGCTCCGGCTCTTCGATGCAGATGAGCGGCGGAGGTGTCGGGTCGCAAAGGATCGCAAGCAAGCAGATGTATCGCAACGTTCCGTCTGACAGCCTTGTTGCTGGGATTGTAAAATCTCCCTCAGTGAAGAAGACCTGGACCGCGCCCCCTTCTATGCTCACATCGAAGTCGTCGAGGCCTTCGTAGAGGTCACGCAGCGCTTCAAGAATCGCATTCTTCGCCTTCGGATGCTGACGCAGCCGGTTCAGAAACAGACCCAGGTTCGAGAAGTCCTCTTCCAGTCGATCGTTGCGCATGTCCGCCCTCTGTGGCTCGCGGAAGATCGCGTTGCGTCCGAAGTACCACTCCCGGTATATCTTGATCTTCTCGTAAATATCCGCCAGGTAGGAGATTTCTGGATACGTCTCCGGATCGCGCCTCTGGGCCAAAATGGACTGACCTTTCTCGATCGTCTCCGGCTTAAGCTTCCGTTGTTCATCTCGTTCTCCGGTCCTGACATTGATGACCGGATTACCATGCTGGTAGCTGTAGTAGAAATAGGGCATTTCGTAACCAGAATAGGAACTTTCGTTCTCGATGCGCTCGTCAACCAAACGAAAAGTCTGGTTATCCTCCTGGAAGGCCAAAACGTGACGGAGAGGCAGGTTTCCGTGGGGGTAGCTGATAACAGCATCGAGGGAAGCCACCCCGTCGGGCTCTCCTTTCCATATCCAGTTGCCTACGCCTCCGCCCCGGCGGATGACTGCACGGATATCGCCTGGGGCTGCCCTCAGGAGGGATACGGCCTCGACAAGGTTGGACTTTCCCGAGCCGTTAGGGCCGATGAGCACGTTCAGGCTTTCGAGGGCAATAGGCTCTGTGTTGGGTCCAAAAGACAGCAGATTGCGAGGCAGGATCTCTTTCATCATTCGCATCTCATTGCCGTTCACATCCATCATCTCACCCATTTTTATATATAATTTTCATCCGTCCCCTCTCTTCCCGGCAAAACAAGACGTAATCTGGTAGATGGCGTTCTTTTATAGCGCATTCCTGAAGAATATTTGGGTTAGTATTAGGAAAGCTTGAGGGATAATTGTGAAGAGATGAACTGCCTTGATGAGAACCGAGAAATCGGTCGAAGATGCAAAAGTCATCGAAGAGAGGTGGTGAATGAGAACTCCTCGAAGATTAGTTATGAAAGAGCGCCGAGGGGGAGACCTTGTCGCGTTTTTACTGGTAAATTTGACCTATCTAACGTATCTCAGCGGGATTTGACCGATTTCCTCAATCTTGACGCCGTTTATTTCACGAAGAGAGCATAAACTTCACTGAATCAAATCAGCATCATCTATTTCATGCCATTTCTTGATAGATCGGATTATCCCATCATTTGCGGAGGGGTAAAGGTACCTTATCTTGAGATAAACGGCCGTAAAACTTAAAATAATGGATTCATATAAAAATCAATAGCGATAGTTTTTGGTTTTTGGGATCTGAATGTTTCTCACTTCATTCAGCTTACTCTTCGCAAAGGATCGACCTCATCGCATTAGTTCTATGATATTCATAATCCAAAAAGAGAGAATATCACAGATCAAGCCCCAGGGCGTCGGCTTTCATCTTCGTTGCTTTCGCCAGCGCCGCCTCCTGCGAGAGCTTCGCGACACTTCCCAGGTAAACGTTCCGGGCTCGATCGCCCTCCCACCAGGAAGCGTGCCAGTAGGTGTAGGTCCTCGCCTCCCCCTTCGCCGTGGCCTTAACTTTCTCCACCTGGTAGACGCTCAGGTCCTCAAGCCGCGCCCCTCGGATCAGAGTATCTCCTCATAGTCCAACAGAGTCTTGCTATTGGGCGAGGATATGGCCGCCCCGGCGGATATGGAGGTCCTTTTCCCGCCGCCAACGTTGCGGAGGTAGGCCTGCTGATGGGCCGGAGTCCCGATCCATCCCCTCTCTCGGCATACCTCTAGATCGGACTCCTCCCCACAGACCACCCAAAGGAGGATCTCGTCGGTCCCGGCGTGCTCCTCTGCCAAAACTGCCTCGGCAATCACCTTCTCAATCCCGTGAGATCCGAAAGAGTACGTGGCGTAAGCCTTCCAGCCGAGGGGAACTCCGAGAAGGGCATACTGGCGATATCGAGGGGCGACAGCCAGATCTGCCCAAATCTCGATCCCGTGAGATTGCCAGAACCTCGAAAGCCACCTCTTCCGATAAAGATGCCACAAGAAGACCGCGAAGGGCATTTCGTCGTTGGTGGAGAAGTTCGGCTCGGCTACAGCATAGCATCCCGAGTTGACCACAGGGGCCGGATTCTTCCACAGAGACTCGAAGCGATAGTCGTCGGTATAAAAATGGAACGTCCCGCCCTCTATCCGGTCGCGTCTCGCCCGAGCGCCCCACCTATTGGTCGGAAGCTCCAGGCCCCTAGGCTGCATGTCCTTCGAGAGGAGGGGTATCGAGAGGGCGTTATCACTAGGCCAGATCCAGTCCCCGACGTCCCCCGCCGTTAACTTGGTCCTCGTTTCTGCCTCGCCGAGGAGAGGCCGCAGGTCGATCACATCTT
>NZ_JARFPL010000039.1:0-20210 GCF_029167205.1 Candidatus Methanocrinis alkalitolerans | reverse complement strand
TGAATAGAGAGACGAGGATGAATAGAGAGACGAGGATGAATAGAGAGACGAGGATGAATAGAGAGACGAGGATGAATAGAGAGACGAGGATGAATAGAGAGACGAGGATGAATAGAGAGACGAGGATGAATAGAGAGACGAGGATTAGAGGGAAGACGCTGAAGGGAGGGGCCATGAGAGGGAGGGGGTTGAACGCCGGCCCCTCTCCCGCTGTCTCCGAGGAGGGTCGTGACCGGTTAAGTGGCCGCTTCTCCCTCGTGGGGGATGTGGCGGTGGTCTCGATCCCTCCGACATACGAAGGCGAGAAGAGAGAGATCGGAGAGGCGATCATCTCATCTCAGAAGAACGTCAAGACCGTCCTCAACAAAGTCTCAAAGCTGGAGGGGGATAGGAGGGTTGCATCCTTCGAGCTCATAGCCGGAGGCGGGACGGCGACGTGCCACCGGGAGTTCGGCTTCTCTTACAAGCTCGACGTCGCGGGGGTCTTCTTTAACCCCCGTCTCGGCTCCGAGAGGATGAGGGCGGCATCTAAGGCGAGGGCTGGGGAGATGGCGATAGTCCCCTTCGCCGGCGTCGGCCCCTTCGCCGTCCCCGTCGCCGCCGCGGGAGCGAGGGTCGTGGCAGTCGAGATCAGCCCCGAAGCATGCCGGTGGCTGGCGGAGAACGCGAGGCTGAACCGGGTCGACGGCAACGTCGACATCGTCCTTGGCGACGCCTTCGCCCTCTGCCGAGCCATGGAGGAGAAGGGCGGGGCGGCCGGGTTCGACCGGGCCGTCATCCCGACCCCCTACGGGAGGGACGAGATCCTCGACTCCATAATCCCGCTGGTGAAGCCGGGGGGCGCCGTCACCTTCTACACCTTCAAGAAACGCCACGAGATCGAGGGGCTCATCGAGGAGTTCGAGGGGCGGGGCCTGGCGGTCGAGGATCACCGCCGGTGCGGCAACGTCGCCCCAGCAGTCAACCGGTGGGCCTTCGACATGGTGAAGCTCTGAGGGCATGATATCTCTTCGGGGGGAGGTCGATTAGGAGGTTTCTAAATGAACTACCCCCCAACGATAATTCTCCCGCGGGACGGAGATCTCAAACCTCGCCCCCCGACCCTCCTCGCCGGTCTCGGATATCGTCATCCCGGTGATCCCCAGAATCTCCCGGCTGAGGAAGAGGCCGTAGCCGGTATGCCTCCCGAAGGCCTGATCGAAGATCCGGCCCTTAACATCCTCCGGTATCCCGAGGCCGTCGTCCTCGACGATGATTACGCCTCTGCCACCCCCTCCTCCACCAGCTCCAGCTCCTGCAGTCGCGCTCGCCACTGCACCTGCACCTGCTACTATTGCTTCTCCTCCTATTCCTCCTCCACCTTCGCCACCGTCCTCCGTCTCCGCGAAGGAGACCCGGATCCTGGCGACTCCTCCCCCGTGCCTTTTGGCGTTCTCCAGGAGGTTGTTGAAGACCTTCTCCAGCATCGGGTCGGCGAAGACCTCCAGGCTCCCTGTAGATACCTCGAGGGCCATCCGGATCTTGCCGATCTCCTCGATGGCGGCAGCCTCAGCCCGCCGGACGACCTCGTCGATCCGCTGCCACCTCGGGGCTTTCACCCCCATCTCCTGGTAGTTCCGGGTGAAGACGAGCTGTTTATTGATCGTCTCCGCCAGCTCCGCGATCCGATCGATGTACTTTTCGGCGGCAGGGTCGGAGGGGACGATCTCCCTCAGAAGGAGGGCGTACCCTGAGAGGGCGGTTATCTGGTTTTGGATGTCGTGCCTTGTGACGCTGCTGAGGAGGTTCAGTTTCCGATTCGCCTCCTTAAGAGCCTCCTGGTACCTCCGGATCTCGGTGATCTCCTGGGTGATCCCCACCATCCTCATAGGGAGGCCCGCCTCGTCCCTCGCCATCACCTCGCCCCGATCGTGGACCCATATCCACCGACCGTCTCTTCTCCTCAGCCGGTAGTCGATCTCGTAGTGGGGGGTTCTGCCTATGAAGTGGTCTTCCAGGGCTGCGGCCACCTTCTCGAAGTCGTCGGGATGGATCATCTTCTCCCTCTCCCGGACGGTCCCTTCCAGCTCTCCGTCCGGGCAGCCGAAGATCTCCATGAGCCTGCTGTTACGGACGACCTCCCCCGTCACCACGTTCCTGTCCCAGATACCCAGGTTCGCCCCCTCGATGACGAGCTTCAGCCTCTCCTCGTTCTCCTGGAGGGCCATCTCCGTCTCCTTGATCTCGGTGACGTCCCGGATCGATTCGATGGCGCCTGCGATATTACCATCTTTATCAAAGAGGGGCGAGGCCGTCCCCCAGACGTAAGCCCCCTTTCCGGTCCGGGGCGGGACGACGAAGGCCTCGGCGAAGAGGGTCTCCCCCTCCCTCTTGACGCAATGATAGAGCTCCTCCCGCTCTTCGTCCCTCGCGAATATCATATCTATCAGAACCGGCCTTTTTTCTCCGTAGAATACCTCGCCGTAAACGTAATCGCCCTTGCCCACGATCTCTTCCTTCCCGACGCCGGTCATCTCTTCGATCGCCCGGTTCCAGGCTATCACCTTCCTATCCGCGTCGATGACGAAGGTCGGGTCCGGGAGGAAGTCGATGATATCCATGAGCTGTTTGTGGGCGAGGATAAGCCACTCTTCCGCTCGCTTCCGCTCGGTGATATCCTGCCCCTGGATTATCGTCGCGACGACGGCGCCGTCCTTCTCCGAGCGGATATTCGCCGAGTTCCAGAGGACGATCCTGACCCCGCCGTCCTTGCAACGGACGGGTATCTCCACCGACTCCCAGCACTCGCCTTCCAGGGTGTAGGCGATCTTCGCCAGCGCCTCCTCCCTTCCTTCGTCGGGAAGGAGGATCGTCGCCTTCCTCCCGATCACCTCCCCGGCAGCATAGCCTGTCAGCCGCTCGAAGGCGCGATTGAAGCGGATGATCTTCATGTCGGGACCCCAGACCGCTATGGGGGCGTTGGCGCGGTGGAGGAGGCTCTCCAGGTAGTCCCTCGTCTCCCGGAGGGCGATCTCGGTTCGCTTCCTGTCGGTGACGTCCCGGATCGACTCGATGGCACCGACCACCTTCCCGTCATCGTCGAATAGAGGCGACGCGATCGCCCAGATGTAAGCCCCTCTACCCCCGTAGAGGTGGGGGACGTAGACCTCAGCGAAGATGGCGTCTCCCTTTCGGCGGAGGTAATCGTACTCTTTCTCTATCCCGAAACCCTCCGAAAAGATGGCGTCGATGAGGACCGGCCTCTTGAACCCGTAGAAGGGCTCGCCGTAGTCGTAGGCCCCTCTTCCTACGATCTCATCCTTGGAGACTCCGGTCATCTCCTCGACGGCCCGGTTCCACGCTATGATCCTTCTATCCTCATCTACGACGAAGGTGGCGTCGGGGAGGAAGTCTATTATCTCCTGAAGCTGGTGGTGAGCCCGGCAAAGCTCTCCGGTCATCCTCTTCTCCTCGGTGATATCCGAGAATATCGCCGCAAACTCTCCCCCCCCCATCGAGTAGGCGGATATGCAAAAATGCCTCCCTGTAGCCGGAAAATACCCCTCGAACTTCGCAGAAGATCCGGTCTCGTCGACCTTTTGGTATATCTCCAGAAATGGGGGGACAATCGACCCGAAGATCTCTGACCCCCTCTTTCCTATAGCCTCATCCGGCCCCAACCCGGTGATCTCCTCGAACTGGGGGTTGGCGTCCTTTATGACGTAGTCTACGGGGACGCCCCCAGGATCCCAGACGAGCTCGCAGAGGACGAGCCCGTCATTCATATTCTCGAAGAGGGCCCGATACCTCTCCTCGCTCTCGATGACCGCCATTTTTGTCCTCTGCCTTTCTGCCGCCTGCCGGATCTGGTGGATCAGCTCGGCGTAGAGGACCATGGGGTTTGCGTCCTTCTGGAGATAGTAGTCGGCTCCGTTGTTCAGCGCCTCGATCACCACCTCTTCGCGCCCCTTCCCCGTAAAGAGGATGAAGGGGATCTCCGACCCTCGGCTCCGGACCTGCTTGAGAAAGGATATCCCGTCCATCTCCGGCATCACGTAGTCGGAGACGATGACGTCGTAGCCGCCATCTTCCAGCCTCTCCGTCGCCTCCAAAGCCGAGACGACGGCGTCGACCTCGATATCTGCGGACCTCTCCAGGAATACCTTCGTTATCTCCAGGACAGCGGGGTCGTCGTCCACTATAAGAACTCGGATCATCCAATCTTCTCCGGCTGGTCTATCGTTTCAGAAACGGGGGTCTTTGCAATAGTTGATCCGCCATGGCTATAATGCCTTTCGGAGGGGTATGATTTAGTCGCGGGGACACCAAATTTTGGAGGCTCCATGAAGATCAGGATCAGACAGACAGTTGCGTTTAATCGAATTTGATATAAATGAAGAAGTCGAAAGGATGGTCGTCCATCGTCATCGATCCGGGGTTTGATAGTGAATTCGTCTATCGCGGGCCCCAACGGCTCTCGAGACATATGGAGCTTTGAAGTAGAAAAAAAGAGGAGTGGGATGAGATGAAAGCATATCTTGGCGTTCTGATGATGCTGTGCGCCCTCATGGGGCTTGCGGCAAGCTCGCAAGGGACAGAGTTTAAGGTCGGCTCGATGACCTTACCTCTGGCCAGCGACTACATCAGCATCACAAGCAACGCTGACCTCCTGGATTACAGAGGCAGCGGCACCGCCGATGATCCCTACATCATCGAGGGCATAAGCCTCGAAGACCACGTCGGAAATGGGATCGTGATAAAGAACACCGATGCTCATTTGCTGGTACTAAACTGTACCATGGAGAACTTAAACGGAGGATATGATGCTCTCCTTCCTGTGGGAATATATATCGACGGAGCAAAGAACGTCCGGATCGAAGATTCCAGGGTGTCAGATAGCGATATCCGGTTCTCCGGAGCCGAGAACGTTCGAATCAAAGGGGTCGAAGGGAGCGCCCTGACCTTTGACGGCGTCCTGAACGGGACGATCGAAAGAAGTTCCATCAACCACATCATAGTTCAAGCCGGGGGGACTCCCATGGTGTTCTCTGACTTTTTTGATATCGCTCCCTTGGAACTGACCAGGACACCATCTCAAAATATTCTGATTAGAGGGTGCATAGCTGGGCAGGAGATCACATTCTTCGATTCGATGGATTGCGTCGTTGAGGACTGCATCATTGGAGATAACGTCGAAGGAGGTGGCTTGTGGATCTTCGACCTCAGAAAGATCACCTTCCGAAACGTTACGGTGGTGGGCGGTATTTTGGGGCTTCACCGAACGTCGCCAGACCCGGTGAGCATGACCTTCGACGGTCTGAAGCTGGTCAGATCAGATATAGACCTCTCAGGATTGTACCTCGCAGGGCTGAGCTCTGAGGATTCCATCGACTTTTACAACAGCACCGTCGACGGGAAGGAGATCTCATCCTTCAAGGATGAAAAAGGGCTTAAGCTCGAAGGTCTCGAGTTGGGATACGTATGGCTGATGAACTGTCCAGAGGCCAGGTTGAAAGGAGTCAATGCCTACGGCATCTCCGCGATAAACTCCAGCGGCCTCATCGTGGAGGACTCTGTTATACACCAGGGAGGCATCTACCTGGCGTTCTCCAGCGACTCGACGATCTCCAACAACACCCTGATCGACTCGAGCGCCAGGACGGGAGGAATAACCCTCGGTTATGGCTGCCATAACAACACCCTGCGAGACAACTTCGTAAAGAGGGCGAAGAAGGCCGGTCCAGATTTCCTGGCATCTATGGGCGTTGACACCGCGCTATCGGATGGAGGCCATGCCATCTTCGGCAATGTTATCATGGACGCAGGGGTCGGCCTAGACGTTGGAAGAAACAGCACCATCATCGGAAATACGATAGCCAACAACGCCATAGGCCTCAGGGCATCCGACGACCACAACGAGATAGCCCATAACAACTTCATCTACAACGGGATCGACGCCCAGCAGAGGAGCACCATCGCCTGGAAGACGGTGAGCTTCGCCAACAACACCTGGGATGGGAACTTCTGGACGTCGTACCGGGGTGAGGACGAAGACGGCGACGGCGTGGGCGACGAGCCTCATATCGCGGTTTCGGTCTCTTATCCCCGGGAGCCGGTGGCGGTGGCGGAAGAGCGGGTGGTGGACAACGCTCCGATGATGGAGCCGATATCTGATCCGCAGGAAGGGAGGTTCTGGCAGAAGGAGGGGCTCGTTCTGGAGGCCATGGGCCGTGGCTCCGAGGCGGAGATCTCCTTTGCCATGGCCCGGGAGCTGGGATATGAGACGCCGCCCGCATCTTCGCTGGCTCTCACCAACGTCGTCTCCGTCGGAGAGGACGAGTTCATCGAGATGGCCAACGACGGAAAAGAGACCGAAATCTTCGAGGGGTTGATTCTGACCATCGACGACAAGGGGTCGATCGCCCTTCCAGACTTTACCCTCGAACCCGGTGAACGGATCAGGTTCCACCTCGGCGCTGGCGAGAGCAACGAGACCGACATATTCCTCGACAGCGATCTCGCCCTGGACGACCTCGCCGGAAACCTGACCCTGAAAGACTCTGCTGGAACGCTCGAAAAGTTCGCAGCCTACTGGACGCCGGAGGAGACCGCGAGAGACTGGTTCGAGAAGGGGGAGGAGCTGTCGATGAACGGCTCGACGGAGGAAGCCCTGGCAGCCTATGAGTGGGCCGTTGAACTTAACCCGGAGATCGCCGAGGCCTGGATCGGCAAAGGTTACGCCAAGAGCAGGCTCGCCTTTATCAGTAAGGACCCGGCCGGATACAACGAGTCTCTTCTCTCTTTCGAGAGGGCGATCGAGCTGAACCGGTCGCAATCTCAAGCCTGGAATGGGAAGGCCACCGTTCTATCGATGATGGAACGCTACGAAGAGGCGGTCGAGGCGTACGACGCCTCCCTGGAGATAGACCCTCATCAGCCCTGGGTCCTCGTCGGAAAGGCGAACGCGTTATGGAAGCTTGGAAGGCATGATGAGTCGATGACGGCCAGCGACGAGGCGATAGATGCCACCTCCGAGACCGTCGAGAAGGCGTTCGTATGGTTTGAAAGGGCTCATCTATTCGCGGAAGATGGCGACTACAACGGGACGGTGGAGGCTCTGAATCGGGCCACCGAGCTGGCGCCCGATGATAAGAACTTCTGGATCAACGGGGGCGTTCTCCTGTCGGCTCATCTGGGAAGGTACGAGGAGGCCCTCACCTACATCGATAGAGCCCTGGAGATCGATCCAGAATATGCCGACGCCTGGATATCCAAGGCCCAGATCCTCGGGCCCTCCTTAGGCAGGTACGACGAGTCTCTCGAAGCCTGTGAGAAGGCCCTCGAGATCGATCCTGAAGATCCCGATGCCTGGCGTTTGAAGGGCCTCATCCTCATGAACCTGGGAAGGGATGAGGAGGCTCTGGCCGCCTTAGAGGAGGCGATAGATCTCGATCCGGAAAATGGGTACACGTGGTACCTGAAAGGCGATCTGCTGCAGAATCTCGGCCGCGAAGATGAGGCAAGAGCCGCCTTCGCCAGGGCTGAGGAGCTGGGGTTCACATCGCCTCTTGAAGGGATGATCGCCATCACCGATATCGTGGCAGATGGCGAGGACGAGTTCGTCGAGATCGCAAACCACCTCGATGAGGCCGCGAACCTCAAAGGGTGGACCCTGGTCGTCGACGGCGATGAGACGAGATCAGTCGTCCTTCCCGAGTACATCCTGGAGCCCGGGGCGATGGTTCGAGTCCACTTCGGCGCGGGCGAGGACGCCGAGGCCGACCTATTCATGGAGAGTGGGATCGCCCTCGACGACGCCGCCACCAACGTCACTCTGAAGGACGAGGCCGGGAGGGAAATATCGTTTCTGGGGTTTGAAAACCTCCCGGATGGCAGAGTCGTGGGGACGAGGGGCAGCGGGGAGTTCGAGTATCAGCCTTCGTGACCATAGCCCGAAAAATATTATGGATAAGAGAGCGGAGTGGGTTGATTTGAAAGGAAAAACTGGATCGTTGGGCACGGGGACCAGCCTTGCCATAGTCTTCGCGGCTCTGGCGATGCTCTGCGCTCCCGCCGGAGCGCAGGAGGAGACCGTCGACTTTTGGATGAATAGGGCCCAGGAGCTTTACCACAACGGCTCCATCGAGGAGGCGATCTCCGCCTACGATGAAGCCCTGAATATCGATCCTGAGAACGAGACGATCCTCATCCGAAAGGCCTTCGACCTCATGTTCGTGGGAAAGATGAACGAGTCCGCCGAGATCTACGAGAAGGCCCTCGTCCTTCTGGAAGAGGGCCTCGAGGAGGACCCCGGCGATGCCAAGGCCTGGCTGAATAAGGCCCGGGTTCTGCGAAGTCTGAACAGACCTGAAGAGGCCGACCAGGCGTACGGAAAGGCCCTGGACGCCTTCGACCAGAGGATCGAGACGGACCCGAAGGACGCCGACGCATGGATGGGCAGAGCCAACGTTCTTTTGAACCTCGGCCGGTGGGAGGAGGCCTCCGAGGCCTACGACAAGGTCACGGAGCTGAAACCCCTGGACTACAACGTCTGGTGGCGAAAGGCCGAGGTAATAAGCGCCATGGGTGACATGAACGAGTCTGTGGAAGCGTACGACAGGGCCATCGAGCTGATACCCGCAAGCGACACCGCAGAGATCGCCCTGGCCTTTGCCGCCAAGAGCGAGGATCTGGCGGCTGCGGGCAGGTGGGAGGACGCCCTGGAGGCGGTCAATAAGTCTCTTGAGCTGAACCCCAAGAGCGGCACGTGGTGGCACTTCAAGGCCTTCGTTTTGACGGAGCTGGAGAGGATGGAAGAGGCTCTGACGGCCTTCGATGAGGCGATCAGGCAGAACCCCGATGACGTCGGCAGCTGGCAGTGGAAGGCGAGCCTCCTCGTCGAGATGAAGAGGTACGATGAGGCCCTGGAGGCCTACGAGGAGGCCCTCGAGCTGATATCGGAGAGCGATACGGAAACGCTGGCCCAGACCTGGCTTTCCAAGGGAACGGCTCTGAACAAGACCGGAAAGCAGGAAGATGCGACGGAGGCGTTCGCGAGGTCGCTGGCGCTTTACGAAAAGGCCATATTGGAGGATCCCGGCGACGTCGGCCTGCTCCAGATGAGAGGCAAAGCCCTCTACGAGCTCGGAAGGTACGACGAGTCCCTGGAGGTCTATGATCAAATCCTCGAATCCTCTCCAGCCATCGAGCCCTACTTAGTCGATACCAGCGCGTGGGTAGGCAGGGGCGACGCCCTGAGGGCTCTTGGCAGAAACCAGGAGGCTTTGGATGCCTACAACAAGGCCATCGAGCTAGGCCCGCATTGGAGCAATGCCTGGTACGGCAGGGGTGAATCCCAGAGGGCGCTCGGCCAAGTTTACAACGCCACCATGTCGCTTCTGGTGGCTGATAAGCTGGGGTACAAGATGTGATCCCCAGCTCAAATCTTTTGGTAATTATTGAAGACGAAAAGTGGAGTGGGTTGATGTGAAAGAAAAAACAGGACTGTTGGCGGCCTTCGGCGGGCTGCTGAGGTTTGGCGCAGGCATGAGGTCCGCTCTTGCTCTGATCGCTTTGGCGGCGCTCTGCTGCAGCAGCGCGTGGGCGCAGGAGAGGACAGCAGATGACTGGGTCAAAATGGGCGAAGAGCTGCTTTTCAACGACTCTCTGGAAGAATCGGTTGAGGCCTTCGATAAAGCGATCGAGGTCGATCCCCAGAACGCCGAAGCCTGGCGGTACAAGGCCCTCGTCCTCCGGGATCAGGGAGAGTACGATGAGGCGATCGCGGCCTTCGATAAGGCCATTGAGATCGACCCCCAGGACACCAATACCAGGGTGCAGAAGGCGAGCCTTCTCATAATAATGGGCAGGCAGGCCGAGGCCCTGGCGATATTCGACGAGTCCACAGCTGAAGTCCCGGAGGACCCAGAGGAGAGGTTCTGGCAGAGCAGCGCCTGGCGGAGCAAGGGGAACGTATTTGCCGAAAAGGGGCTCTGGAACGAGGCCCTCACCGCCTACGATCGGGCGATAGAGCTGGGCTCTGGCGACCCTCTGGCGACTTACGCCGCATGGTCGAACAAGGGGATTGTCCTCAAGGAGCTCGGGAGGTACGAGGAGGCGGTCGAGGCCTGCGATAGGGCCCTGGCTGCCTACAACGAGAGCCCCGCCATGATCGGCGGCGAGCCCTGGCTCTGGAAGGGCGAGGCTCGGGAGGGGCTCGGGAGGCTCGATGAGGCGGCCCTGGCTTATGAGCAAGCGGCTGCGGCCTTCGAGCTCGACACCTCCGCATATCCGGAGATAGCGAAGTTTTGGAAGTTCAAGGCCGATGCTCTGGAGGGGATGGGCAGGCATGAGGAGGCGGC
Organism: Candidatus Methanocrinis alkalitolerans; assembly: GCF_029167205.1. NCBI lineage: Archaea > Methanobacteriati > Methanobacteriota > Methanomicrobia > Methanotrichales > Methanotrichaceae > Methanocrinis > Candidatus Methanocrinis alkalitolerans. The sequence goes on along the minus strand of NZ_JARFPL010000039.1, from coordinate 9,870 downwards.
CGCATCCTACGAAAGGGCGGTCGAGGCCTTCGAGGTGGAGATCGAGACCCACGCCGAGTCTTCAAACGTCTGGAGGTATCAGTGGATGGGCGAGTCCCTGGAGGCTCTCGGCCGCGATTCTGAGGCGGAGACGGCATACGCCAAGGCCGGGGAGCTGGGGTATGTAGGCTGACCCCAGCTCATCACATTTTATGCTAATTTTTGAAGGACGAAAACGTGGAGTGGGTTGATGTGAAAGGAAAAATCGGATCGTTAGCTATCCTGGGCGGGCCGTCGAAGTCGGGCGTGGAAACCAGGCTCACCTTGGCCTTTACGGCTCTGGCAGTGCTGAGTCTGGCTGCCCTCGGCTTTTGCGCCGCTTCCCAAGAAGATACGGCAGACTATTGGGTCAAGAAGAGCGAGGAGCTTTTCGTCAACGGCTCTTACGACGAATCTGTCCAGGCCTTAGATAAGGCCCTGCAGATAGAGCCGGAGACCGCCAACCTTTGGCAGACCAAAGGCTCGTTATTGGCGCTCATCGGCATGGAGGACGAGGCCCTTATAGCCTATCAAAGGGCCCTGGATCTCTTCGACCTGACCATCGAGGGGAACCCTGAAGATGCTGAAGCCTGGTTTCTCAAAGCCCATCTCCTCGGATCGATGAACCGCCTGGAAGAGGCCGTCAAAGCCTACGATGAGGCCATCGAGCTCATCGAGCTATTCCCTCAGGAGAATACGGGCTCCTTTATCGCATGGTCGGCCTGGAGGAGTAAAGCAGATGTTTTGATGCAGCTTGGAAGATACGATGAATCCATTGAGGCTTATGACAGGGCAATAGTGCAGACACCCGCCAACGATACCGAGCTGCAGGCCGTTGTCTACAGCACCAAGGGTATATCACTTAACAATCTTGGCAGATTCGAGGAGGCCCTCGAAGCCTACGATAAAGCCCTGGAGATCTCTGACGAGGGATCTCACGCATACCTGCCCACCCTGCAAAACAAGGGAATGCTCCTATTGGAGATGGGCAGTTACGAAGAGGCGATCGAGACCTTTGATGAAGTCATCGAGATGGACCCGGGCTTCGCGGGTTGGTACGGCAAAGGCAAGGCTCTGAAGGCTCTGGGAAGGTACAACGAGTCCATCGTAGCCTTCGATAAATCTCTCGAGCAGTATCCCGATAATCCCTTGGTCTGGGTAGATAAAGGTGAAGTGCTGCAGGCATTGGGAAGTCACGAAGAGGCCTTGAGAGCTTATGACGAAGCCATCGAAACCGCAAGATCTTCGCCATTTTTCATAGATGAAGGGACGTCGGCCAAAGCCTGGCATAACAAAGCCCTTTCTCTGAAGGTGCTGGGCCGCGATTCTGAGGCTGATGACGCCTTCGCCAGGTCCAGGGAGCTGGGGTACGAGGGGTGATCTCTAGCGAAAACTTAATAATCGTTCTTGAAGCTTAAATAAAAGTGGAGTGGGTTGACGTGAAAGAAAATACCGGATCGTTAGCGGCCCCTGGTAGGCCGTTGAATTATGGTGCGGGGACCAGTCTTGCCCTGCTCCTTGCGGTTCTGGCGATGTTCTGCGCCCCAGCCATGGCCCAGGAGAGCGCCAAGGGGAACGAGATCAGCCAATTACATGGAGAAACGATAAGGGTTCCCGGTGATTATTCTGGAATCCAGGAGGCCATCGATGCCGCCAGTCCCGGAGATCTTATAGTGGTCGACGGCGGCATCTACCGCGAGAACGTAAACGTGACAAAACGGTTGACCTTGCGCGGCCTGAAAATGCCCGTTGTGGATGCCGGAGAAAACGGCAGCGCCATTATCGTCTCTGCAGATGGCATAGTTCTTGAGGGTTTCAGTCTGAAGAACAGCGGCGTCGGAACGGTACAGCCGGCAGGCATCACTGTTAGGTCCAATGACAACACCATCTTGAATAACACAGTTACCGACAACTGGAATGGCATCTCCCTCTACGATTCGTCGGGCAACATCGTCAAGGATAACCAAGCTTCGTATAACACGTGGGCCGGAATCTACCTGGAGAACTCGACCAATAACGTCATCGCCAACAACAACTTCAGCTCCAACGCCGGAAGGGGCCTGATCCGGAGCGGGTTTGCAGGTATTAAACTGTGGAACTCCAGCCACAACACCATCATCGAAAACCTCGTCAAGGACAACCCCCATTTTGGGATCGAACTCGAGTACTCCGGGGAGAACATCATCGCAGAAAACGACTTTTACCAAAACCAAGGAGTCGGGATTCGCTTCTGGGCCTCCAATAACAATTCCATCTCGGGCAATCGAGCTCTAGATAATCAGCTATCTGGAATAGAGCTGCAGGACTCTGAAAATAACACCATCGCCGGCAATTACGCTGGCGGCAACCGAGGTCGCGGAATCTTTCTGACGTCCTCCCAGAACAACTTCATCTACAACAACTGTTTCGCCGACAACAACGAGTACGACGCCTACGACGACGGGACGAACCGCTGGGATGACGGCAAAGTTGGAAATCACTACGGCGATTTCATCGAAGGATGTAAGGATGAGGACGGGGACGGCATCTGCGACGAAGCATATGAGATTTTCGGCGGCTCGAATCTGGACGGACATCCCCTGGTTCGCTGTGACATCCCGGTCTCTGCTCCGAAACCGGCCCCTCAGACTGGCGGAGGGGCAACATACAGGGTCTGCGCCGAAGGTTGCGATTTCGCCAGCATCAATGAGGCGATAGTAGCTGCAAGCCCAGGTGACCTGATCGAGGTTTGCAGCGGCACTTATCTGGAAACGGTTAACGTCACCAAGCCCGTGATCCTCAGGGGCGTGGAGACGGGCGGCAAGATGCCGGTCATCGATGCAAGACAAAAAGGCAGCCCCATAAAGCTCTCCGCCGACGGCGGGGTCGTAGAAGGGTTTCATGTCACAAACTCCTCTGGCAAGGGAGTATTCAGCGGAAGCTATGTTGACGCCGGCATAATGGTGAACTCGGAGGGCAACACCATCAGGGGCAACGTCGCCACTAACAACAGCTATGGCATCATAGTCGCATCCGGCAACAACACTCTTGCATCGAACAACGCCAGCGGCAACCGTGGCGGCATCCTTCTTTCCAGCATCAGCCCCTCTGATATCACGGGCGGGAACGTCCTGGAGAGGAACGTCGCCGACTATAACGTAGTCGGCATGATCATCAGCTTCTCCGGAGGCAACATCCTCCGAAACAACTCCATGTCCGGCAACTATCTCAACTTCGGTTACAACGGCTGGGGGGACGATGCTACAGCCACCAACGATATCGACGCCAGCAACCTTGTAAATGGTAGAAGGATCTACCACCTGGTGAACGTCTCTGATGCGGTTATAGATTCGTCATCCAACGCGGGAACGGTCTACTGCATCGGCTGCCATAACATAACCGTCAGGGATTCAGTGCTGGAGAAGAACATGGAGGGAGTATTCTTAACCAACACCAGCAACTCCAGGATAGAGGGCAACGTGATCGCCAACAACACCAGGGGGATCCATCTCAACTACCACTGCTACAACAATTCGATCAGGAGCAACATCGCTATAAACAACGCTGAGTCGGGGGTCTATCTTCACGGCTCTGATGATAACGTAATCGAGAGAAACGAGCTGACGGAGAGCTGGTCCGGCATCTACCTGAGCAACTCTGCTGGAAACACCATAAGAGCAAACGAGATCAGAGACAACAGGAACGCGGGCATGGGCATCATCGGATCCGACGATAACGCCGTCTACCTCAACAACTTCATTAACAACTCCAACAACATACAATCGAGCAGCTCTTCAAACAAGTGGAACTCGACAGACGTTCTGATGTACACGTATAAGGGCTCGAGCTTCGACGGTTACATCGGAAACTTCTGGACCTACTACAAAGGGAGGGATGCCGATGGAGATGGCATAGGTAATACGCCTTACTTGGTCGGGGCTGACAAGGACAACTATCCACTGATGGAGCCGATCGAAAATTATGCCGTAGTTTCAAAGGAGTTCGGTGGAGTGGGGGTTGAGAGATGAAATCGTTTATGGTTTTGTTGTCATCTTCGAATGACAAAACGAGGAGTTGATTTAGATGAGAGTACTTTTTAGTATGCTGATGGTGCTGTCTGCCCTCACGGGGCTTGCGGTAGGCTCGCAATCGACAGAGTTTACGGTCTCCTCCATGACCTTCCCTCTGGCGAGCGACTACATCAGCATCAAAAGCAACGCGGACCTCGTGGATTACAGAGGCAGCGGCACCGCCGACGATCCTTACGTCATCGAGGGCATAAGCCTCGATGATCACGTAGGTAGCGGCATCGTGATAAAGAACACCGACGCTCATATCCTGATAAGAAACTGCACCCTGGATGATCTAAGCGGGGGATATGAGTATCTGGATCGCGTATCTGTGCGTGTTGATAACGCCAAGAACGTGCGAGTAGAAGATTGCAGCGTTGAAGGGGTTGAAGTCGAGGATGCAGAGAATATGCGCTTCGAAGATTGCACAGGCGAACACATAAGCTTCAGTGGTGTCAAAGATGGCACAATCAAGAATAGCAGGATTAGAAGCGTCTTAGTTCAGCAGATAATGACGCCAGATCCCTTTACGGAGGGATCATTCGATCCATTTAACGTAACCATCAAGCCGTCCCAAAATTGTCTGATAACGAGCTGCAGCTCTTTTGAGATCGTCTTGCTCAGCGTTGAAAATTCTGCAGTGGAGGGTTGTCATGTGGAGGATGGGTGGCTTATGGCCTTCAGCCCTGTCGACGTCATCTTCCGCGATAATGAAGTGGTGAACGCCACCCTGGAGATGAACATGCCCTCCAACGCAACATTCGAGAATATGACGCTGGTCGAGCCAAGGATAAGCTCGGCGGGATTCAGCTCAGAGCATTACGCTTTAAACTTGAAGAATAGCACCGTCGATGGAAAAGAGGTCTTTTACTATGAGAACCAGAGAGGATTAGAGCTCAAGGATCTGGACGCTGGCTACGTCTGGCTGGTGAACTGCCCCGAATCCAGAATAGAAGCGGTCGAAGCGTTTGGCATCTTCGTGGTAAACTCAAGTGATGTGACGATAGAGGGATCGAAGATAGATCAAGGCGGAATCCATCTCGCCTTCTCAAGCGACTGCTGGATCTCCAACAACACCGTGAACAATTCGAGAGCTAGAGAAGGTATCAAGTTGGACGTTGGCTGTAGCAACAATACCTTGCGCCAAAACGTCGTAACGAAGAGCGGGAGATACTATGCAAGTGGCATTATGTCCTCAGGAATCGACACATCATCCTCTGAGGGCCATAACACGATCTCCGGCAACGTGGTCACGAACGCCGGGGTCGGCCTCGACGTTGGGAGAAAGAACACCATCATCGGAAATACGATAGCCAACAACGCCATAGGCCTCAGGGCATCCGACGACCATAACGAGATAGCCCAGAACAACTTCGTCTACAACGGGATCGACGCCCAGCAGAGGAGCACCATCGCCTGGAAGGATGTGAGCTTCGCCAACAACAGCTGGGACGGAAACTTCTGGACATCGTACCGGGGCGAGGACGAAGACGGCGACGGCGTGGGTGATACGCTACATGTGGTGCCAGCCGGATGGCCCTCGTCAGGGGAGGCGGAAGCGGTGGCGGAGGAGCAGGTGGTGGACAACGCTCCGATGATGGAGCCGATATCTGATCCGGTGGGGGTGGATTCGAATTGAATCAAGAAGGAACCCCTCCGAGTTTGAGATCTCTGGCCAAGTTTGCCCTCGTTCTGATGTTGATCTCCACACTCTGGACGACCGCTCTGGCCCAGGATCTGACCGTCGACGTCTGGCTTAACGAAGGCCACGAGCTCCGCGAGAGCGGGCATTACGAGGAGGCCCTCGGCGCCTACGAAAGAGCCATCCAGCTGGACCCGGAGAGTGCTGACGGTTGGATGGGAAAAGGTGACGTCCTCAAGGCCCTATTCAAGAACGACTCGGATCTGTCGGCCCCGCCCGAGGCGGTGGGGTACGACCTCTATTATGCAGACTACTGGTCTTGGAGAGCGACGACCCTATCCACCATGCGGAGGGTGGAAGATGCCAGAGGTGCCTACGAGGTGGCTGTCGAGCTTTATGACGAACGTCTCCAGGAGAACCCGGAGGATATAGACTCTTGGCTGAACAAGGGGAAAGCCCTCACCAACCTCGCCTTCATGGCCGACTTTTTCGGTGATGGCGAGAAGAATGGCACAGAGCTGAATGAAGAGGCTCTTTTGGCCTACGACAGGGCCATCGAGCTGGACCCTCAGAACTCCAGAGCCTGGTCTGCCAAAGGCATGGCCTTGAGCGACGAGAGCGAGCGGCTTGGGGCGTACGACGAGGCTATCAAGCTGGATCCGGAGAACGTCGAAGCCTGGACGTACAGGGGGTTTGCCCTCGTCAATCTGGCCGCTAAAACAAATAACGATAGCCTCTATGAAGAGGTTGTGGCCTCTTACGACAAGGCCCTGGAGGTTGAGCCGGACCCCAGGACTTGGATGGACAAGGGCCACCTCCTGCTGAAGATGGGCAGGAGCAATGAATCCCTGGAGGCCTTCGACAGAGCCATCGAGCTGACGCCTGCCAACGAAACGAGCAAGCAGGCCTACTTTTGGAGGGTGAAGGCGGTGTTCCTTGACGGGATCGATAGACCAACGGAGGCTGCCGACGCTTACAACGAGACCCTCCGGCTCTATGGGCTGAACCCGGAGGACTCGGATGCGTGGTCCAGCAGCGGCTACATCTTGATCCGGATGGGCAGATACGACGAAGCCGCGGATGCTCTTGACAGAGCCATCGAGCTGATCCCCACCGACGATACCGAGAAGCTCGCGTTCTTCTGGCTGAAGAAGGCCTTCGCTCTCGAGGCGATGAACAGATCGGAGGAGGCCGAGGAAGCTTACGACAAGGTCCTCGAGCTGAATCCGGAGGATCCCCGAGGTTGGCGGGGCCGGGCCGGCGGACTTCTGAACTTGGGCAAGAACGAGGAGGCTCTGGCGGCTTACGAGAGGGTCATCGATCTGAACCCTCCCCAGTCGGAGATCTTGATCGGCGCCTGGAGCGGCAAGGCCAGGGCGCTGAAGGCTCTGGACAGATACGACGAGGCCCTGGAGGCCCTCGACAAAGTCATCGAGCTGGGTTTCGTCCCCTTCTTTGCCACCGAGGAGAAGGGCGATCTTTTCATGGAGCTGGAGAGGTATGATGAGGCGCTTGTGGCCTACCAAGCGGCGATAGACCTCTATCCGCTGGAGGGGAGGTTCTGGCAGAAGAAGGGGCTCGTTCTGGAGGCCATGGGCCGCGGCTCCGAGGCGGAGATCTCCTTTGCCATGGCCGGGAAGCTGGGGTATCGGGATTTGGGTTGATTTGGGCTGACCCCAGCTCGCATAAGAGCTAAAACCAGATCCTGGGGGAATACCTCAGAAACCCGGGCTCCGGGCCGAAGCCGCGATGGTTGGGCGAGATCTTCGAGGACGATACGCCTCGTTCACGAAGTCCGACCAAAACTTCAATTTTTGCGGATTTCGGCCGGATGGTTCGGGCCGGCTTTAGGGGAGGCCAGATCGATGAAGACGCGGATCTGTTTACTGATAGCCTTTCATATCTCCGCCTGCTATGCGGTAGCGGTTTCTGATCTATCGAGCACCTGGCTGATCGGCTTCGAATTAGAGGGCGGAAACGACGTAGGACCTCTGGCTGGCGGCAGCGTCGCCTCCATCTCCGAAGCCGGCTCCACCCTTTGCGGAAGATCGACCCTCGGCGGAAGAAACGACGGCTTTCTGATAGGCCTGGCGGAGGGGAGGAGCATCGACATCGCCATCACATTTCGTCGCAGCCCCGTCATCTTTGTCAGGCTGGTGGGCGGTTTTGACGCTGGCGAAATGCGGGGCAGATTTTCCGCCTACTCCTCCGACGGGGATTTCTGGATGGGAAATTTTTCGGCGAGGCGGGCTGGCCCTGGTGAGGGTCGTGCGAGCTACGCCGAAGACGCTGACCTGGCTCCAAAGCCCACCGTCTTCATAGATCCGGAGGCGATTTGGAGCGAGCAGCAGGGCAAAGAAAGGAGAGACGCCTTCGATATCTACTACTCCAGAGATACGGTTCTCATGTGCAGAAACAAGCCGATGATCTGGCAGTGGTGGCTCTAGCGGGGGCGGAGCAGGCTTGGATCGGATGGAGCTTGAACTTAGAAGAGGGTCGTCTGCCCCTTCGCCTCCGGGGACGGGGCCGCCGCCTCCCCCGGCCCCCCTAGGAACTCGCCCTCGGGATCGTGGCTCACCCGCCTTCTCAGGGCGAGGTCCCGCCGGAGGACGGCGTAGCAGAAGGCGCAGCCTGCGGGGCAGGTGTCGTACTCGCCGATGTCGACGGCCTCGTAGCAGCCGCACTCCGGCCGCTTCCCCTTCAGCCGGGCCCGGATCGGCCGCCCTCCGATGGCGGCCAGCCTTCGGGCGTCGACGCACCGGGCGGCCTTTGCGCCAGGAACGATGTACTTTCGCTGGGAGCAGACGGAGAGGCTCATGCCGTGGGATTTTGCTATCTCCACCAGCCGGGCTGCCAGGTCCAGCTTCGCCCCGTCGGGGGGGTCCATCCAGGTGAAGCCGAACTTTTGAGCCGCGAGGTCGAGGTTGCGCGCCGCCTTACGGTAGATCGTGGCGAAGGAGATCACCACCTCGTCGGTCGCCCCCTCCAGGGCGGAGGCGAGGTGCTCGAAGTTTCGGACGTGGAACTCCGGCGGCGTCAGGGAGGTGAAGAGGATCGGGTCGTACCGCCAGACGGCGGCCTTCGGCCCGAAGGCGTTGGCGACAGCCCTGATCTGCCGGACCGCCTCGGTGGCGCCGACGGCCGCGGGCTCCAGCTCCTTTGGATAGCAGGTGACGGTCTGCTGGACGACGAAGGGGCGGCCGAACTGCGCCACCCTCGAAAGCCTGCTTTCGAAGGGGCCGAGGTTTCTCGTCCAGAAGACGAAGCCGTCTACGTCCTCGGGCAGGAGGCTGACGAGGCGGACCTGGCGGTTGTACGGATTGGCGACGGAGCAGTACCCGGCCTCGAGCCTCCTCTCGAACCACTCGCCGTAGAAGGCGGGGATGTCCGTTCTGTAACTGGCGGAGATGATCATTTATCTCATCTTGCAGCTCTTCTTGTAGTGGGGGCACCTCTCGTTGGTGCAGACGTTCTCGCGGGTTAATGCGACGAGCTCGACGTGGAGGAGGTCGAGCCGCTCCTGGAGGTCGGGGGCGAGGCCGGCGAAGTCGGGCCCGGCGACGATCTCGCCGATCCTCTCCCTCAGCTCCACTGACCGCATCCAGTCGCCGTGAAGGGAGGAAAACTCCCGCTCGAGGTCGGAGACGATTTTGCTCCAGGTCAGGGGATCACGCTCCGGTTCATGCAAAAGGGGGTTTAAGGCTCCTTGATATACATAATCTGCGATCTACTATGACGGCGATAGGGGATGACTCTTGAAACTCTTGGGTGATTGGGTTGGGAATAGATGGAGTATGGGGGCTACTGACTTTCTAAGAGCTAGCGTTTATACCCTAAAACGCTAACTTTTAGGAAGTTGAGGCCGAATTCCAGAAATGGCGGCGAACTTGAAAGCGGAATTGATGCCGATTTTCGTTTGGGTCATACGGGACTGTATCATATTCAATCGAATGTTTTAGGTGATAAATCTAATGTGATAAAAATGAAAACAGGCGATGAATTTTGAGTTGAATGATTTTCTGGTAGTGAACCATCAGTGAGTTGATGTTATTTATACTATTACGTTCTATCTCATTGTGGGTGTAGCAAGATGGGTCGAAGAGGTCCAAAACCTGGATTCAATGATGTTGCATGTTCTAACGAGGATTGTGACTTGTACGG
>NZ_JARFPL010000038.1:0-21808 GCF_029167205.1 Candidatus Methanocrinis alkalitolerans | reverse complement strand
CCGGCGAAGAGTTCTCCGGTGACGGTATCGAGACCGTTCGATCCAAGATAGATAACCTCAAGGCCGATCTTCAAAGCTGTGGGACCGATAGCGCCAAACGTCATCTCAAGAAACTCTCGGGTCGAGAAGCCAGGTTTCGTCGGGACGTAAACCACTGCATCTCCAAAAAGTTGGTTGCGAAAGCCAAATACACCTCTTCCGTGATCGCCCTCGAAGATCTTCAGGGTATCCGGGAGAGGATGACGGTTTCGAAGGCTCAGAGACGCAAACAGCATAGCTGGGGATTCTATCAGCTCAGCCAGTTCCTCGAGTACAAGGCAGCGATCGCTGGAGTTCCAGTGGTCTACATCGACCCTGCCTATACTTCCCAGGAATGCCCCGTTTGTCATCATATATCCCGGTCAAACCGACCTACTCGATATCAGTTTGCCTGTGTCTGCTGTGGTTTCTCTGGCCCTGCTGACACCGTCGCAGCTCGAAACATAGCTGCAAGGGTGGCCGTCAACCTGCCCATCGTGGCCCGATTTTTTGCGGAGCCGCAAGCCCCCAATACTGGCGAGCATCATGCCCGCCAATTCATTGGCGGGTAGTTGACGGAAAATTAGTTGGTGAATGATCTTATAAAGAGCTCGGTCCCCGTCTCTGAGGGTCGCCTCAAAAGGCGAGGAGATCGATCTGGCGTACTCCTCCTCTCCTGTCGCCCGGGGGAGACGGTAGCGTCCGCCTCTTCTCCAGCTACGAGACGAGATCCTGGATGTGGGTCATCTCCCCGATCTCGGTGAGGCTGCTTATAGACTCGGTCTTCAAACCTATCCCATGGCTCATGGCGGCGGCGACGATGTTGGTACCTCCGACGAGGGACAGGCCCACGTGGTCCCGCTCCACCGATACCCCCAGGACGTTCATGTTCGGCTCACCCAGGTCCAAGACCCCAGAAAATCCGGCCTCCGCCAAGACCTCGAGCCTCTCCTCGATCCTCTCGACGGCCAGCATCGGAGCCTCCTGGAGGTTCCCGAGGATCCTTCCGCTCCCCGTCTGCATCATCTCCAGAACCGATGTAAGCTCCTGGCTGATGAGGACGTCGATGGGGTCGATCGTCGTCGCCCAGTACATCAGCATGTCGGTGAACCGAACAGGCTCGCGGTCGATCACCTCGATCACCCCCCCGCCCCGGGGCCTCACAGGGACCCCCGCCTTGAGGAGGACGGCGCTGACGGTGATGCTGCAGGCGGATAGTATCTTGGCCCTGCTCCCGAACGTCTCCACCTTCAGGTAGGGGCTGACGGCGAGGCCGCTCTCCATGACGTCCCGAAATATCCGCAAGGTAGAGTCCAGCATCTTCAGGTCCACCATGGTGGTGTTGGTGATGATAGCGCCTTCCATCTTCTGGGGGTCGAAGCTCACCTTCTGCATCAGGTTCTCGATTCTGCTCAGGCAAAAGACCAGGGGTTTCAAAGATACCACCGCATCCATCCCGCCGGAAGGCCGACCCCTTCTTCGGGGATGGGACGCGACCTCGGCGCAAGGTCCGCCATGGCGCTCATCCTTTAAATACGGTGGAGATGGGACGGGAAAGCGGTCTTATATCACGACGTACATACTTGGCCAAGATGTTGCGCCAGAGGTTCGTGCTAGATACCACAGCCCTCACCGACTCCCTCGCCTGGGAGGGGGAGGGTTGTACCGACATTTGCGAGGGGATGAACGCCATCCTCGACTGCATAGCCGAGGCGAGGCTCCACCTCGGAATAAGCTGCTACATCCCCTACCCCTCCGTCTACAACGAGATCAGGGACTTCGTCAAGCACAACGACTGCGACGAGGCGGTTCTCATCAAGGTCGACACCTGGCTCGTCAAGATGACCCCGGACCGGTACGAGGTGAAGATCCCCTCCAAGGTCTTCTACGAGTACGTCTACTACATGAGAAGCAGGATTAACAAGGGGATGAACGTCGCCGAGGGGGCGATCTGGGAGGCGGTGGCCAGGTGCATCGCCCTCAGCGCCACAGAAGGAGACCTTTCGTCGATGAAAGACGAGATCGAGAGGGAGGCGGTGGGAGGGATAGTGAGAAAGTTCCGGGAGAAGTACAGGAACGCCCTCCGCTACGGCATCCTCGACAGCGGACCGGACATAGACCTCCTCCTCCTGGCAAAGGAGCTGAACGCTGCGGTCATATCGCAGGATCTGGGGGTCCAGAAGTGGGCGGAGCAGCTGGGCCTGAGGTACCTGGAGGCGAGGACCTTCCCCGTCATGATAAAGGAGTACTTGAGCCGGGCGAGGGCGATCCAGAAGAGCGCCGGCCTGCCCCTTTACGTCCCCTTATCGGGGGAGGACGATACCCTCTGAATTCCAAAGAAAGATATTTTGGGGCTGAAAGCCCCCTTCATGACCCCAGGAGCCGATCCAGGAGCCAGTCAGGCTCGAACTTCACCAGGTCTGGATAATCCTGGCCGACCCCCAGGAAGAGGACCGGCTTTCCTGTGATGTGAGATATGGATATGGCGGCGCCCCCTTTGGCGTCGGCGTCGGTCTTGGTGAGGATCGTTCCGTCGATGGGCACCGCCTCGTTGAAGAGCCTCGCCCTCTCGACGGCGTCGTTTCCGGCGATCGCCTCGTCGACGAATATCAGAAGGTCGGGGTCCACCACCCTCACGATCTTCTTCATCTGGTCCATCAGGTTGATGTTGGTGTGAAGCCTCCCTGCGGTGTCCGCGAGGACGACGTCCCTGTGGTGGGCTTTTGCGTACTCCACGGCGTCGAAGATGACGGCTGCGGGATCTTTGCCGTCCTTGTGCTTGACGAGCTTCACCTCCAGGTTCTTCGCGTGGACCTCGATCTGCTCCACAGCCCCGGCCCGGAAGGTGTCCCCGGCGGCGAGGACGACGGAGTAGCCCCGATCTCTCAGGTACCTCGCCACCTTGGCGATGGATGTGGTCTTGCCGGTCCCATTCACCCCGACGAAGACGATCTTCACCGGTTTATCGGCCCGCGCGATGAACTCGTCGACGTCGAAATAGTTCTCAGAGAGGACCTTGAAGAGGGCTGACCTGAGCGCCTCCTCGACTATCTCGCCGATGTCGGCCCGGATCTTCTTCTTTCGCCCGACGAGCTCGTCTCTCACTGTGGCGACGATCGTCTCGGCGACGGGGAGGGCGACGTCGCTCTCCATGAGGGCCATCTCCAGCTCCCAGAGGGGGTCGGCGAGGTCCTTTTCGTCCAGGACCACCTCCTGCTCAAATATGAGGGACTTTGCCCTGGAGGTGAAGGACTGCTTCGCCTTCGCGCCGTTATTCTGGACTTGTCCCGCCTCTTCCTCTCCCGCCTTGCCCTCTTTTGCGGCGACTGCTCCGCCCTTATCTTGGGTGGGCCTCTTCTCTTCGGCGTTGGACTTGTCGGCGGCTTTCGCCTCGGCCTTCTTGGCTTCGGCCTCCCCCTTCTCCTGGATCTTGGTGGAGACGGCCTCTTTGAACCCCTTAAGCCTCTCCTTGAACCTGTTGAACAACTCTTTCGCCCCTACTCTGAAAACTGCCTCTCGTACTGGGCGGCGATCGACTGGATCTTCCCCATCTCCTCCTCGATCCTGGAGAGGGTCTGGCTGAGCTTACCTGAGGCCTCCGATAGCTGAGCCTTCCTCTTGCTGAGATCCTCTTTGGCGTCGGCGGCGCTCTTCTCGATGCTCACCCCGGCGCCCACCCCCACGATCACCTTATCCTTGGTGGAGAGCTTTGCGTGGACGAAGGAGTCCTGGCCGATGGGCACCAGCATATCCTGTCCATCTTCGGCCGCCTCCATCGCCTCCACCGCCTTGAGGGCCTTCTCGCACCCCTCCATCGAGAGCTGGAAGAGCCCCAGCTGCCGGACTATCGCCTCGGCCTCGGCCTGGCGCTGCTGATAAACCATCAGGAGTCTCCTGACCTCCTCCTCGCTGGGAACAGCCGGGGACTCAGCCAAGCGCCTTCACCTCTTCTATCTTCACCAGGTTTCTCTTGACTCCCTGCTTGCTCCCCAGGAGGGAGTAGGCCTTCTCCACGGCGTTCTTCTCGCTGTTGCTCTCGATCACCTTGGAGAAGGACTGCCAGCTGTTCTTCACCTTGAACTTCCCTTTGATCTCAAAATCGACCATAAGATTACCCCATAAAACCCAAAGCATCTTCGATCCGGCCCAGCTCCGGACCCGTCGTCTCGTCTCCGGCGACGTACCCTTTGCCGTTGGCGAGGATCGCCGACCCCACCAGAGGAGACCCGAAGTTCACCGTCCCCACGTCGACGGGGAGGCCGAAGAGGTCCTCCAGATCCGCCAGTTCCGCCTCCGATAGCCTCGGATGGGTGAGAACGCCCCGGTTGGTGACGGCGGAGGTCATCCCGACGGTCTTGAGGCCGCCGATGGTACCCCGCCGGACCTCGACGCCCAGGGTCCTTTTTATGCTCTCGCATGCCCGGTCCGATAGCCCCGGATGGACCAGGGCGGCGGTGTCGTTGGCGAGGATTACGTTTCCTGCGGCGCTGATCTTTCCGGGGAGCCTGGCCACCCTGCCGAGGGGAGATAGCCTCGCCATATCCTCTTCGCTGGCGTGAGGCGTAAGGATGAAACCGCGGCTGTTGGCGCAGACGAGGGACCCCACGACGGAGCTGTCCGCCACCGTCATCTTCAGCGGGACGAGCCCCAGGTGCCTCTCGATCGCCCTCATCGCCCCATCGACCGTCTCGGGAGGGACCAGCACCGCCTCTTCGGTGCAGCAGCCGAAGACCCCCAGAAGGGAGCTTCCCGCTATCTTCAGCCGTTTATCTGATCCGTTCGCCTGCAAACTCCGCCTCAACCCCGCCATCATCGAACTTGACCGCTTTCACCCTCACCCTGGCAGGTGGCTTCTCTGAGCCCCTCGCCCAGATCGCCTCGTTGAGGCCAGCGCCAATCTTCACCTCATCGACGGGCGTCTTCATATGTTTCGCCAGGTACTTTCTCACCTCGTCCACAGCCCTCTTGCTCCTCTTCCACCTCGGAGCCTTCTTCACTTCCCTCAAAGGAATCGTATAAACTCGTTCTGTCTCCGCCATCATCAACCCTCACTCTATGCTGCTCCGTCTCCAGTGACGTCTCTTGGGGTGGCTCACAACGTTTCGCATCGTCTTTATGATCACCCAGCCGGGCACTCGCCTGTTCTGGCCGAAGGCCTTGGCGTGTCTGATCTTCTTCCCTTTGGTTCTCCTGCTCAAATCCTCTTCCTCCTGACTACTCTCGTGTGCATGTGGTGGGCGGGAAATATCCTCGATACCGCCTCCCGCCCAAACCTCTCCTCCAGCGCCAGCCTCAGCCCTACCTCGAAGTCGGAGGCGGGCCGGTCCTCGCTGGGGAGCGTCTCGAAGTCCAAATAGCGAGATGCCAGGTCGTTGATCGTCTTGGACCCGTACCCCGCCAGAGGCCTGATGTAATGGACTTTGCGCCTGTCCTCCAGGCTCCTGACCCCGTCAGGGGTCATCATGGGAGCCCGATCTTCTCTCTTGGTCCCGTCGGCCAGAAACTCCCGTTCCTTGGAGAGGACCTCGAGGGCGTTTCTGTGGAGGTGGTTGAGTCCGTCCCTCGGATATCCCGCCCGGAGGAGAATCTCCAGGGCCTCCTCCACAACTCCGTCCTCGAAGACGATCGTCCTGTGGGGGAGGTCCAAAACCTCTGCCGCCCCCTTCGCCGCCTCGTCCGTATCGTGGCGACCGAAGGCGAAGGTCGCGAGCTCCACATCAAAGAACGGTTCCAGAAGAATCGAGGCTAAGGCGCTGTCCTTGCCGCCGCTGAAGAGAACTACGACCTTCATCGCCTGGTGATGTTGATCTCCCTCTTCTTGGGCTGAATCTGTTTGAGTATGGCTTTGAGCTGCTCGTCTGTTATGGCGCTCTGGAGCCGGCCGCTCTGGGCCAGGACCACCAGCTGAGACTCGATCTGGGATGCAAACTCGGGGCGGGCCATCCTAATGCTGCTGAGCCTCTCCCTCGCCTCGGGGGTGAGGATCGCCCTCAGAATCGCCTGCTTTCGGGCCTCCATCTCCTGCTGCATCTGCTCCTGCTGGGCCTGCTGGGCGGCGTACATCTGGGAGCCGGCCTGCTGCCTCTGGAGCTCTTCTATCCTCTTGCGCTTCAGCTCTGCGAGCTCATCATCCATATCCATGGATCAATACCTCTCCAGCTCCGGGATCGATTTCTGTACCTCTATTTTGACCTGATGAGATATGTTGTCCAGGAAAGACTGGCCCAGGGGGGTGAGCTGCCGTCCTGTCTTCATCTTCTTTACGTAACCCGCCTTCTCCAGCTGCTGGAGCGCCACCCTCAAGACAGACCCGCTCCCCTTGGCGAAGCTGCCGGTGACGGTCTTCCTTCTGTGTTTTCCGCCGTAGTAGGACCGGAGCCTCGATACGCCCACGGGCCCGTCGATGTATAGGCGGCGGAGGACCGATGCGCACCGCACGTACCACCAGTCCGGGTTTACTGGGGGCATCTCCTTGTTCACTCCAGTCTTCACATAAGCCGACCACTCAGGCGGCTCGATCTTCCCGCTGGTCTTCAGCTCTTCTGCCACAGCATCTATCAGGTTGTTGGGAGGCACGTCATAAACAGTCGTCAAATCATTCAATCCTCCGATACTAGATAATCAACGAATCAGAGTCATTAAAATCCGTCAAGTATAAATGCTTTTTCCGGATCCGGCGGACAGCCCCTCCGGGGGGCAGTGGAGTGCGCTAGCCCTAGAGGAGATCCCCGCCCTTGTCTGCGAGCCCCAGGACGTTCAATAGGCCTATGAGGTTCTCCTTGGAGAGGCTCCCGTCAGATACCTTCTTGAGGATCTCCTTGGCGTTGAAGGCGACCCCGAGGCCGGCGTTCTGGATCATCAGGCAGTCGTTGGCCCCGTCGCCGACGGCTACAACCCCGTCGGAGCTGATCCCTTCGAGGCCGGCGAGGTCATTTACGATCCTCCCCTTGGCGGCTCCGTCTATGATCTCACCCTCGATCTCGCCGGTGAGGACCCCGTCCCTGATCTCCAGGACGTTGGCGAAGGTGTAGTCGAAGCCGAGCCTCTCCTTGAGGATGTCGGTAAAGTAGGTGAAGCCGCCGCTGATCAGGGCGGTCTTGTACCCCACCTCTTTGAGGTGGTGGATCAGCTCTTCGGAACCGGGGGTTAGCTGTATGTTCTTTGCGATCTCCTCCAGCGCCCCCTCGGGCGTCCCCTTCAGGAGGCGGACCCTGCTCCTCAGGGCCTCCTCGAAGTCCAGCTCTCCGTTCATGGCCCGCATGGTGATCTCCTCCACCTCCCGGTCGACCCCCGCAAAAGATGCCATCTGATTTATCGTCTCGAAGTCGACTATCGTCGAGTCCATGTCGAATACGATGAGCCGCCTCTCCTTTCTGGACTTGTCCAGGCTCTGGACGACGACGTCGAGGCCCAGCTTCTCGCACTCGGCCTTCAGATCCCCCCGGAGCCTCTCGGCATCGAGGGGGCCGAAGTCCATAACGAACTCGATGGATATCAACTCGCCTCTCGCGGTGACGAGGGCCTTCTCGATGTTGACCCCCCTCTCGGCGGCGAGGGTCGCGACGTCGTAGATTATCCCCACCCTGTCCCTCGCGAGGATCGTCACCACATGGAGGTTCTTTCTCCCCATCCGCTTACCCCGGTATTGATCTATGGGTAGGAAGCTGACCTCGACTCCGAGATCCGCCGCCGTTCTTTGGAGGGCGGCCTCAAGCTCCTTCGGTGTCGCGTCGGCCTTTCCGAAGTCCGCCACCATTGACATCACCAGGCGACCCTGGAGGATCCTCTGGTCGAGGTCGACGATGTTGACCTTCATCTTCGCCGGAGCCTCCAGAAGGTCGCAGATTATCCCCGGCCGGTCCTTTCCCAGGACTGAGATCACCCATAGGTCAAAGTCGCAAGCCGGTTCCGCCATCGATCCCATCTCTTTCTCCAATCTGACCGAGGGGGTGACGACATCCCAGACTAAATACTTTTTCAGCCCCGCCCGTAGGGCTTCTGGGCGTCCCCTCAAACGAAAGGCGACCGGCCAGTAGATAAGCCTTAAAAGTAAGTGTTAAAAGGATTCGGAAACGAAGGCCATACATAGGCTGGAAGTCGGGGAGAAGCGGGCTTTCTATGCTGAGAGGGGCGAGGCAGAGGTTGATGGATCGAAGAAAGTCGTACGAGGCTTGGGGGGTTTTTGGGGCCTTGGTTTTGGGGCTACTGATGAGGCTGATCCCGGCGAAGAATTCGATCGTCGATGGTGACGTCCTCTTCTTCGGGTACGATTCCTTCTACCACCTCCGCCGGATCTTCTTCACCGCGGAGAACTTCCCCACCACCCTCTGGTTCGACTCTTACCTCAACCATCCCCTGGGGCTCGATCTCACCTGGCCGCCCCTATTCGACCAGGCGGTGGCGGCCGTCGCCATCCTCTTCGGAGGCGGCATCCGGGCGGTCGAGATGACGGCGGCCCTCGCCCCACCAATCCTGGGAGCTGGGATGATCCTGACGGTCTACATCCTGGCGAAGAAGCTCTTCGGCACGAGGGTGGCGATCCTCTCCGCCTTCATCCTCGCCATAGATCCGAAACATATCGGACGAACCCATTTCGGGGTGGCAGACCACGACGTACTGGAGTCGCTCCTCATCTTCTCTGCGCTCGTCCTCCTGACGTACGCCCTATCCGAAAGAGATGGGAGGGTCTGGTTTGGGGCCGCGGCGGGGGCTCTCCTGGCCGCCGTCGCCTATACCTGGCTTGGGGCGCCGATTTACATGGGCGCGATCCTGATCTACGCGACGATACAAGTCGCCCTCGACCTCCGGGGCGGCGCCCGCACCCAGGAGACGATCGTCCCCCTGGCGGCGACCTTCGGGACGGCTCTCCTCCTCATCCTGCCCTTCTGGGACGAGCCCTGGCTCGTACCCTCCTTCTTCGGAGCCCTGGGGTCTCTTGCCGCCCTGGGCGTTCTCTGCCTTCTATCCCGCCTCTTCGCCGAAAAGAAGGTGACATGGATCGCCTTCATCCCAGCGGTGGCGGTATCCGGCTACGCCGCCATCCTCCTGGGCTACGTCACCGGCGCTGCCCCAAAAGCTCAGATTCTCCTCTCGTCGGGGCTGGACTACTTCTTCTTGGGCGGCGCGGCGGGGCAGAGGATCGCCGAGGCAGCGCCGCTCCATCGGACCCTCGACTTCCCATCCCTGCCCTTCCTCGGCTTCGCCGTCGCCCTTCTGGGCCTTGGGGTAGCGATATCGTCGGCATCCCGTCCCCGCCTTCCAAGAGACCGGGCGCTTTTTCTGATCTATGCAGCCTTCACCCTCGTCTTGGCGATCTTTCAGGTCCGATTTCTCTACCTCTTCTCCATCTCCGGATCGATCCTCGTCGCTCTCCTCTTCTTCTGGGCCTCCGACAGGTTGAAGGCCTCCGGAAGGGCGGGACCCTCGACGACCAAAGCCCTCTCCATCGCCCTCCTGGCCCTCCTCCTTCTTCCCAGCTTCGTCGGGGTCGGAGAGATAGGACGGTATCGACCGGAGGTTTCTGGAGACTGGATGGAGACCCTCGACTGGATGGAGAAGAACACGCCAGCTACGGCGGGGTACGAGGCGCCCTTCCGGGCCGCGGAGTATGGAATTTTGAGCTGGTGGGATTACGGCAACTGGATCCTTTACCTATCGGAAAGGCCGGTGGTGGCTAACAACTTCCAGGCTGGGGCGAGGGACGCCGCCCTCTTCTTCCTCTCCGAAGACGAAGTGGAGGCGGTGGCCATAGCAGAGGGAAGGGACGCTCGATACGTGGCGACCGATGCGAAGATGGTATACAGCAAGCTTCCGGCCATCGCCAGCTGGGCGGACGAAGATCCAGAGAGCTACATCACCATATACACCCACTGGGACCTCGTCACCTACGACCACAAAAAAAGGTTCATGGGCACCATCCTGGCGAGGCTTCACCTCCTGGACTGCTCGAACCTCGGCCACTTCCGTCTCGTCTTCGAGTCGAATAACTCGGTGGGGCTCATCTTCCCGACGAGGGAGGTGAAGGTCTTCGAGAGGGTCAGTGGCGCTACGATCTCCGGCACCACCTCTTACGAGAAGCCGATGGGGGCCATATTGGAGATGACGTCAAACCAGGGGAGGAGGTTTCAGTACTACAACTCGGCGATACCTGTGGATGGCCGCTACGAGATCACCGTACCCTACTCCACCGACGCAACGACCGGAACGAGGGCCATGGGCCCCTACATTGTGGGGCCGGTGGAAGATTTCGTAGGTGGAGATTTCCGGGAAGTAGAGGTGACCGAGGAGGACGTCCTCTCCGGGAGGGTCGTGGAGGCGAACTTCTGACCTTCAGAGATCGATGAGCTATCCTCTCCACCCCCCCCACTCTCGCCACCACCTCTCTCGCCGCACCTTATCCGGCCAAGATCCTCCTCATACCCGCGGGCCAGCCTCAAAGGAGAAGCTGGCAGCACGTCTTGATGCAGATCCCCGCAACGACGGACCTCCCCTCCCGGTGGAGGGCAGAGATGACCTCCTGGTTCTCTGTGCCGGGCTGGAGCCAGAAGGTCTCAAACCCCACCTCTCGGGCCTCTTCTGCGAGATCGTAGACCGCCTCGGGCCGCCTGAAGACGTCCAGGATATCTATCTTCTCCGGGACGTCCTTTATGGACCCTAGGACCGCCTCACCCAGGATCTCCTCACCCTGGTGCTGGGGGTTTATGAGGTAGATCTTGAAGCCGTACCTCTTCACCGTTTCAGAGACGAAGTAGCTGGGCCTGTATCTGTCGGGGGATATCCCGACGACGGCTACGGTTCTGCTCTTTTCGAGGACCTCTCGGAGCCCTTCTTCGTCTTCTATTATCGGCAGAGCCGGTCACCCCCATCGCCGAACTCTCCGGGCGCATCTCCGCAAGTCATCTGGCCCTCCATGTAAGAGGGTCCGGTGATGCCGGCCCCCATCATCATCCCATCGACGAGGGCGAGGTTCTCGGAGTAATTGGCCGACATGGGATCATCGGCGCCCCGGGACTCCATCGATATCCTAAAAGCCCGCTCAAAGGAGGCCTTCGCCCCAGGAAGGTCCCCCATCTTCAGGAGGACGAGCCCCAGGTTGTTGACTGTCGTCGCCACCATGGGGTCGTCGGGACCGCGGGCCGCCTCACATATCAGAAGAGCCCGCTCGAAGGAGGCCTTCGCCCCAGGAAGGTCCCCCAGCTCCACCAGGAGGCCCCCGAAGTTGTTGACGTCGGCGGCGAGGTTGGGGTGGTGGGGACCGAAGGCGTTCTCGTCGATATCTATCGCCCTCTCAAAGCAGGCCCTCGCCCCCTCCAGATCTCCCATCTCCTGGAGGACTAGCCCCAGATTGTTGACGTTTATGGCGACGTTGGGGTGGTCTGGGCCGTAAGCCCCCTCTTCGATCAGAAGCGCCCGCTCAAAATAGGCTCTCGCGGCCGGGAGATCCCCCATATCCCGGAGGGCAAGCCCCAGGTTGTTCATGTATGTGGCCACCATGGGGCCGTCGGGGCCGTATCTCATCTCCCCGATGCCGAGGGCCCTCTCAAAGCAGCGCTTCGCCCCAGGAAGGTCCCCCTGGTCTCGGAGGACGAGCCCCAGGTTATTTACGACGATGGCGACGCTGGGGTCGTCGTCCCCCAGGACCCGCTCCGCCCTCTCTAAAGATGCGCGAAAGCTAAATTCTGCCTCCTGGAGGTCTCCGGAGGCGTAGAGGACCATCCCCCGGTTGTTCAGATCCGCGGCCTCTGCTACATCAGCGCCATCTGGGCGAAACTCGGTCGCCGTCCCCGAAAAGGGGAGGGAGAAGAAGATCATTCCGATGAATAGGGCCCGGAAGAGTATCGATCTCATTGAATTCAGATCGAATTTATACCTTGGATGCGATATGAAATTTTCGGAACTATGGACCCCCCCTTTCGCCGTCGATCTTTGAGACCCTCCGATTTGAGACCCTCCGATAGTAATTAATACAACCTCGGCCCATCTCACCGTCAACTGGCTGAACATGCTGAGGTGAGGATAATCATGGGAGATAATGGATTGGCAATCGTGATGATGGTCGTCGGGTTCTTGATCGCTTTTATAGTGCCGATTTACGCCATGGCAGCGATATTCTGAGGAAGGCCGCGGTCGGAAGGTCCGCGACAGCCCCCTCCGATATCCTCTTTTTGTCCGGAGTCTTCTCCGGTGATGCTCTTCTTTTTTTATCCCGGGTGATGGGTCTCTCTCAGGAAGGCCCCTCGCCTCCGCCATCGGCATGACGACCTATCTTCCCTGGGCTGCCCACGCCTCCGCCATCGGCATGACGACCTATCTTCTCCGGGCTGCCCTCTCCTCGTCAGATATCTATCCTCACCCCGAAGAGCCTCTCGAACTTATCGTACTTGGCCCGGGCACGGTAGAGGTTCTGCCGGGTGTAGGCTTCGCCCCTCTCACACCGCTCCATATCCCTCAGCTCCGCGGGGGTGAAGACCGTCTCCAGCTCCTCTCGAGAGAGGGCCAGGATGCCGGAGGCTTTGCGGATCTCTTCTGCGGGCTTCTCCGGCGCCGCCACCCCCAGATCGAACTCCCCCTTCCAGGACCAGCTCGAATCATACTCCAGGAGGAGGGGCTTCTCACAACCCCGGCAGCGGGCCGCCACCATCCAGCCTCCGGATATCCGGTAGTAGGCTATGGAGGCGAGCTCACCGTCGCAGAGAGGGCAGAACCCAACAGCGTTCCCCTCCACAGAGGTGGGCACCACCTTCCGTCCCTCAAAAAAGAGGCATCTATCGTCTCGATCTAGCCTGTACATCTCTCCAACGCCGGCGTCTCCCTGGAGTCTCGCCGGTTTCTTCCCTGGGTTTTTATTTCTGGCCGAGGACGTCGGCCATCGAGTAAATCCCGGCGGGGACCGCCACCACCCACCTTGCGGCCCGGACCGCGCCGGTGGCGAAGGCCTGTCTGCTGGAGGCCTGATGTTTTATCTCAAGCCTCTCGCCGGGGCCGGCGAAGAGGACGGTGTGATCACCGACGATATCACCTGCCCTGATGGCGTGAACTCCGATCTCATCTCCCCGGAGGCCCTGGCCTTCCCTTCCGTAGACTACTCCGTCCCTGCCTGTAGCCTCCGCCAAGACCCTCACCGCCTCCGCCGCAGTACCGCTGGGGGCGTCCATCTTGTTTCTGTGGTGGGCCTCCATCACCTCGATGTCGTACCCCGACAGCGACCTGGCGGCTTCATCGATCAGCCTCCAGAAAAGGTTGACACCGACGCTGTAGTTCGGCGAGATGACGGCGGCCACCCTCCCTTCGATGGCGCTGGCCATCACCCTCCTCTGATCCGGGGTGAAACCGGTGGTTCCCACCACCAGGTTGACGCCCTCCTGGGAGGCCGTCTGAACGTTCTCCAGGGTGGCGGCGGGGATGGTGAAGTCGATGAGCACCTCGGCTCCCGACCTGATGAGCACCTCGCCCATATCCGACGGGTCAGAGACTGCGACGCCACCTCCCAACGGGTCGCCGATCCCCAAGATGTCGAAGCCCGCCACCAGAGCCAGATCGTCGAACCTTCTGACCTCCTCGATGATCAGCTGGCCCATCCGCCCCCTGGACCCCGCCACGGCTATCTTCGCGGTCATCGAAACTCGCCCAGAAGGTCGACGGCCTCTTTCAGCCTCTTTTCGTTCTTCTCCGACATCGGCGCCAGGGGGAGCCGGAGGGGGCCCGCGGAAAGCCCTATCATCCCCGTCGCGGCCTTCACCGGGATCGGGTTCGTCTCCAGGAAGAGCGCCTCGGCGAGGGGGGAGAGGGAGTAATGGATCTTTCTGGCAGTCTCGAGGTCTCCCCTGAAGATCGCATCCACCATCGCCACCATCTTCCTCGGAGCCACGTCCGCCACCACAGATATTACTCCCCTTCCTCCAAGGGCCACTATGGGGATGGTGAGGACGTCGTCTCCGGATAGAACGAAAAATTCCTCGTCCTGGGTCAGCTCGATAATCCTCGATACCTGGGAGAGGTTACCGCTCGCCTCTTTGATGCCGACGACGTTCCCGATCTTCGCCAGCTCCGCCACCAGCTCGGGCTTGAGGTTGATCCCTGTCCTCGATGGGACGTTGTAGAGGATCAGCGGGATCTCACAGCTCTCGGCCACCGTCCTGAAATGAGCCTCCATCCCCCGGTCGTTGGGCTTGTTGTAGTAGGGGGTTATGAGGAGGGCCGCATCGGCGCCCGCATCCTCGGCGTGCCTCGTCAGCTCCACCGCCTCTCTCGTGTTGTTGGAGCCGGTACCCGCCACCACTGGCACCTTCGACGAGTCGACGGCGACCTCTACCACCCTATTGTGCTCCTCGAAGGTGAGGGTGGCGGACTCGCCGGTGGTGCCGCAGGGGACTATCCCAGAGACGCCGGCATCGCCGAAGAACTCTATATTTCCCCTGAGCCCCTCCTCATCCAGCTCTCCGTCCTCTTTGAAGGGCGTGATGATCGCCGGCAACACACCTTCAAACATTCACCTTACTCCCCTCTGATCTGGACTCGACGGGTGATGTAGCCCGCGACCCGGTTGCGAATGGTCTTGTACCTGATATCGGTATACATCGAGACCATATCCTTGTTATGCTCGAAATCGGCGTTGAAGGAACCCTGGTACGCCTTCATCAGGTCATCTGCAAAATTCTTGATATAGTTCGGCTTTACACTTCCCATATAGGACACTCCAAATAAAGAACCGCAATGTCAGAGCATCGAAGATCAATTTATAGGTTCCTGTCTGAACCGCAGAAGCCTGGCTATCCGTACCGCTGAACCTGCCACCTCTCGGGCAGATCGGCCCAGAAGCCTCACCATCGGCTCCTTGCCCACCCCCCCCAGGTCCCATATCGCCGCGGGAACGAGGGGAGAGGCGCCGGACGACGCGCAGGAGGAAGACCCCTGACCCGATTGAAAGAGCTCTATCGCCTCCACCGTCCCCCAGCTCATGGTCTTTGAGGACGAAGGCTGATCCTCTCTTCTGAATTGAGATGTGGATAGGCCGAGGGCCCCCACCGCCTCCAGGACGTCCTCGCCGTAACGGATGTTCATCCCGGCCCTAGTCTCTGGATCGAAGCTCATCGCCGACAGTATCACCCTCGCGACGTGGCCGCTGGCCCCGAACCGGACGGCACCACATCCTACGGCCCTGGACCCCGCCCTCACCATCCTCCCCTCGACGGCGGCGACGTCCTCGCGTCCCCTGGCGGCGGAGATCGCCATCGCCAGGTTTGATCCCACCTCCGGGATCAGATGAACGAAGGCCTCCTCCGCGAGGAGGATCGCCACACTCCGCTCTACCTCCGTCAGGACGTCGAACCTATCGGCCCTCTCCAGGACGTCGCCCAGGGGGTTGACCGGAGAGGCGCCCCTGCCCACGTCGAAGCTCTCGTTGACGGAGGCCGCTGCGAACTTCTTTGCCGCCACAAGAGCCCTCTTCAGATCCCAGCCCCGCCCCAAAAAGGCGGTGAGGGCGGCAGAGTAGGTGCATCCGACGCCGTGGTTACCCCCCACCACCTTCCTGCCGGAGATCTCGATATGGCCCAAGGAAGTCACCAGAAAGTCGGTCCCCTGGAGGTGGCCGCCGGTGACGACGGCTGCCTCGGCCCCCATATCGAGGATCGCGGAGGCGGCCTGCAGGGCGCTCTTCTCGTCCGATACCCTGACCCCAGTGATAGCCTCCGCCTCGAAGATGTTGGGGGTCACGATTCGGGCGAGGGGGATCAGCCTCTCTCTGAGGATGTCTAATGCCTGAGGGTCGAGGAGCCTGCCTCCCGCCTCCGCCTCCATAACAGGGTCGACCACCAGAGGAATATCGTTCCTCTCGAAGAACCCGGCGACCTCCGAGACGATCTCAGCCGAGGAGAGCATCCCCGTCTTGGCGGCGGAGATCTCGAAGTCCTCGACGAGCGCCTCCAGCTGGGAAGCCACCGCCTCGGGGGCGAGGGGATATACCCTTCTCACCCCCAGGGTGTTCTGGGCCGTCGCGGCGGTTATGGCGGAGGTTCCGTGAAAGCCCAGGGCGGCGAAGGTCTTGACGTCCGCCTGAATCCCGGCGCCCCCGGAGGAGTCGGACCCTCCTACGGTGAGAAGGACTCGGCCCATGGATCAGCTCCGCCCTTTCGCCTTCGTCTCAGCCTCTCGGAGGAGGTCCTCGGATAGGTCGTACTTCTCGGCGATCTTCTGGGCCTTTCTGTAGAGGCCGGAGTCCATATGCGCAAAAAAGGCCTTCTCCGCAGCCGCTATCCTCATATCGGCGGGGAGGTCGAACTGGACGGCGATCTCGGCGGCGTTCTTGGCGAGGCCGAAGTCCATGCTCTTCTCGTAGGCCTGGACCGCCGCCCCCCTCGTCATCTGCGGGGGGAGGTCGAACTTCTTGGCGTACTCCGCCGCCGCCTTGTAGTGCTCGTGATCCACCTTCCTCTGAAAAGACTTTGCTGCCGCCGCCTTTGCGAGATCATCGGGGAGGGCGTAATCCTTGGCAAGGTCGGCAGCTATCGAGTGCTCTCCAAGTCTCAGGAGCTTATGATACTCCTTCTCTACAGATCCCTGAAGCATATCGGCGGGTATGGAATAGTCCTCCCTGATCTTCGCCGCCTCAGTGTACTTGCCCTGTGCCATCTTCTCTTCGAAGAGCTTCACAGCATCGGTCAGTATTTTCTCTGCCATCGCAAAACACCTCAAAGCCCTTAATCTGTCCCCATCCTATAAAAATTAAAGCGAGTTCATCTCAGAGACGTGACGAAGGCGTACTGGCTGGTGGTGGGAAGGCTCCTCCTGAGCTCCCTGATCTCCGGCATGTAGACGATCACCATCTTCCGGTCACCCCGGTCGATCTTGAGGAGCTTTTTTGCCAGCATACATTCTGCCTCCCCCTGGATCCGGGCCGAGCCGCTGCCGTACTGAGGAGCCATCTCTATGAGGATCGGAAGCCTGAGCCGGTCCCAGAGGTAACGGGGTACGGACTCGGATATGAGCTTCAGCTCCTTTTTGTCCATGATGTAAAATGTGTTGTCCTTTCCCCGGATCCCGGGCTTCTCCTCTTTGAGAAGCTCGGTGAGCCTCTTCCTCCTCCCCGGAAGGTGCTGGTTCATCGACTGAACCGTCTTGACTATCAGCTTGTTGTCAACGGCGACCATCCTCCTCTACTCGGCTCCGGGCCGACTTAAAGGTTATCGGTGACCATAGAGGTCGAGTACGACCCCTCCTCCTCGAAGTCAGAGGTCTTCTAAGGTGTGCTGGACGGGGCAGGTCCCGATCTGGAGGTGGCTCATCGCCGCCCTCTTCACCCTCTCCCGGTTCTCTTCGGTGGTGTAAACCCCGAGCCTCCAGGCTGCCAGATGAGCGCTCTCCATGATGGTGACCAGGGGTGATACCTCCCGCAGCGGCCTCTTCTCGCCGTCCCTTCCCGCGATGGAGACGTTCCCCTCGGCGATCCTGGGAAGGGCGGGCTTATCGACGAGGACGTAGCGCGGATCGATGCCCGCCTGATCTGCTATCTCCTCGGCGATCCTATCCTCCCTTCCCCGGTCGACGATCCCCGGCGACTCCAGCAGGTCCCGGCCGACGTAGACCGCCCGTTTGAAGAGCCGCCTCATCCTGATCCTCCCCATGATCTCTCCGGGGTATCCCTCAGCCCCGGTCATGGCAGCCGAAAGCTCCAGATCATCCATATCCCTGATCTTCCGGGGATCCGCCCCCTCCTCCACCATCGCCCGGACCCCAGAGCCCAGCATCTCTTGCGCTATCCTCGATACGTGATGGAAGTAGACCGTCGGGTACATGAGAAGCCTGGATACCAGGAGCGACTCGGCGGCGTGGACGCCCCCCTCCTCCAGGGCCAGCTGGCCGTCCCTTATGACCATCGTATCCATCAGCCTCTGATGATCGATGACGCCGTAGGCGACGCCGGTATAGTGGGCGTCCCGGGTCAGGTAGTCCATCCTGTCGACGTCCACCTCTCCGCTCACCACCTGGCCGAGGTGGGCCTCCCCTCTGATCAGCATCTGAATCCGGTGGGGTCTGATGCCGTGATCTCTCAAGGCGTCTCCCAGCTCTCCCCTCTTCAGCCGGTCTGCGACCTTCTCGTGCTCCTCCCGGAGGAAGGCGGATAGGACCTTCTCGGTGGCGTGGGAGAAGGGGCCGTGGCCTACGTCGTGGAGGAGGGCCGCAGCCTGGATCTCCAAAGCCTCCTCCTCGGAGACTTCGAGATGGCGGGCGAGAAGGCCGGAGAGGTGGTAGGCTCCGAGGCTGTGCTCGAACCTGGTGTGGTTGGCTCCGGGGTATACGAGGTTCGCGAGCCCCAGCTGCTTCACCCACCTCAACCTCTGCATATCCCGGGTGTCGACGAGATCCATCGCCACCTCGTCGAGCTTGACGTAACCGTGGACAGGATCCCTTATGGTGGTCATGAAAGCCTCGCCATCCCCTGGAACCTCCCTATGGTTTACCCTTTCCGTCGCCTTTAATAGATCTCAGTCCGATACGATAAAGCTGATGATCATAGATATGCGGAGGAGAAAGGGCAGAGATCCGCTTTTGATCCTGGCAGCCCTGGCGTCTCTTTTGGCGATATCGACCACAGGCCTCGCCGCTGAAGAGCCCAGCCTTTCGGGGCTTTGGGCCTTCCGATGCGATGGAGATGGGGCGGCAGGCGACGATCTCTTCCCCCTGGCAGAGTTCACCGCCGCCATATTCCAGATGGGGACCGCCGTCTCGGGTCCCTCCACCGGCGACGTCCCGGGACCCTGGAACGGAATGGTGACGGGACGGATCGATGGGGGACGCCTCGACCTGGAGGTTCTGTTGATAAGAACTCCCCTGACGGCGGCGAGGATGACAGGCGCCATCACCGAGTCCGGGGATATGGCGGGGACCTTCGTCTCCTCGGACGAGACCGGCTCCGCCTGGAAGGGGTCGTTCTCGGCGACGCTGACGAGCCCCGACACCTCCCTCTACGAGCCGGCGTCCCCGGAGCCCCTCACCTTCGTCCCCGCCATATCGGGGGGGATCTCTGACTTCCAGGAGTTGACGATGACGCCACCCGTGGAGGAGGCGCCGAAGAGAAGAGAGGTACAGGTCATAGGCTACACCAGGGATACGATCTACTCAAGGCCCGTGATGTGATCTCAGGAAAGTGAGCGACGGAGATTAGGGAAGGGAAAAAGATAGAAAAGGAGAAGCGAGAAGGCCGGGATTCTCAAAAACCCGGCCGTTTTCCGAAGGTTTTAGTGGGCCTCTCCTACGAGATCTTTCCCCTCGGCCTTCCTCTCGATCGTCTCGATCTCGCAGACTTCCTCGCAGACTATGACGTCCTGCTCCTGGAACTGCATGTAGGGGTTGTCGGGGATGGTGGTGTCCAGGCCCATGGCTGCGGCCATCATCTCCACCACGTCCACGATCTTGACGTCGGACGCCTCCGTCAGGGCCGCACGTCCGTCCATTATGTTCCTCCTGCAGAAGGGGCAAGTGCTGGCAATAATGTCGGCTGCGATCAGATCTGCGTCTTCGAGCCGAGCCTTGGCGCAGTCGAGGGCTAGATCTGGAATCCCGGCCTTGACGCCGCCGCCGGCGCCGCAGCACCTCTGAAACTCCCTCGACCTGGCCATGTCCTCGAACTGGACTCCAGGGATCGACTTGAGGATGTCCCTGGGGGCCTCGAAGGACCAGTCTCTTCCCTTGACGTGCATCAGATGTCTTCCGTTGTGGCAGGGATCATGGTAGGTGACCTTGAAATCCAGGGGCCTCTTCCACTCCACCTCGCCGCTCCTTACCTTATCCCTCAGGTAAACGGATAGGGGCATCGTCTTGTAGGGGATGTAACCCTCATACCACCTGGGCCAGTCGATGGTGGCAGCTCTGAGGCAGCCGGCACAAGCGAAGAGGACGGTCTCGACCCCTCTCTCCTTCAGGGCATCGATGTTGTGAACGGCGTGATCCCGCATTACAGGCCTCTGTCCCGTTCTGATGAGAGCCGAGGCGCAGCACCATTCGTCCTCGCCGAGCATGCAGAAGGGTATGTCCAGGGAGTTCATCAGCCGGACTGTGGCGACGCCCAGGGCCTGCTGCCGATAGGCTGCGGTGCAGCCGGCGAAGTAGGCGACCTTCTCAGACTCCAGGACGGTGGCGTCGTCGGGGACCCAGCAGAGCCTCTCAGACTGCTTTGCCTGGAAGGGATTTCTGTCTTTTCCGAGGAGGCCGGGGAAGAAGGACTGCTTCCCGTAGGGGCCGTTTCCTCTCGCCACCATGTTGGGCCTCATAGCCTCCCATAGCTCCACGGTGTTTATCCCCGACTCGCAGACGGTACCGCAGACACCGCAGGTGGTGCACATGTACGCGTCGTCTTTCCAGATGTCGATCTCGTCCTCGTTGAGGGGCTTGGGACCGAAGAGCTTCGCCCGGAGGCCGTACTGGCTTCCCAATAGCTCCCTGAACTTGGCGATCTTGTACATGGGGGTTATCCCGGGCCGGTCCTGCCTCACATCGAAGGTGGGACACCACTTCATGCACTCCTGACACCGGGTGCACCCGTCCAGCTCCATGAACTGGGTGGACATGAGGAACCCTGATACGAGGGGCTTCTTCTCGTTTCCTGCATCTGCCATCTTATTCGCCTCCTCTGTTTGCGAGAATCGTCAGCGGCGCGGCTATTACGTGCATGTACTTGCTCCAGGGAAGGATTATGGCGAATAAAGCCAGCGCCAGTAAAGTGTGAATCAGGGCGAAGTGGGGCGCGTATATCGGGTAGGAGAAGACGTCTCCCACCAAAAAGGAGTTGCCTCGCATCCACTGGGCGTAGAAACCGGTGATGGTGATCAAAAATACGCCGCCCAGGAGTACCACGTCGTAGGCAGAGGTCCGTGCTCTGACCTCCCGGAGGAACACCCTCCTCGCGACCCCTATGGTAGCCCCGAATAAGAGCATGTAGCCGAAGATATCGAAGGGCAGCGCCATCATATCAAATATCACTTCCGCCTGGTGAGCGTATCCCAGGAGGTTGAAGTGGATGACGGTGTCCAAGAGCAATCCGACGCCTGATAGGGCGGCGAGGATCACAAATCCATAGAAGATGGTGATGTGCATCGCCCATCTCACGGGGCTCCTCCTGAGAGTCCTTCTCAAGAGGAGGACGTCGAGGACGAAGGTCTTTACGAATACCCATACGCCATCTTTGAAAGCTTGATGAATCCATGTAGCAATAAAGAGCCAGAAGCTGTGTCGCAGCTCATCCTGATAACCGGTGGACCCCATCCCCCACTTCTTGAAGTTGAAGTAGATGCCGTAGATCCAAACACCCAATACCAAAACGGTAAGGGCGATCACTCTCCAATATGTGAGACCAAGGGTGTAGAAATCTGCCATCTCATTTCCTCCTTTTCTTAAACCATTACCGACTCCATCCGACCATCCTTTCCATTTGGGAATAACCTGAGAAACTAATACTTAAACGTTCCCTTCTGATCATTTTGATGATCGAATAATTTTGCAGAGGGGGGAAAAGGGCATAAAAAAGGGCATAAAAAATGGGTGGTATGGAGACGGAACGAGAAAGGCGGACGCTCTACTTTGCGAGCGTCACCTTCTCGATGGTAACCTTTGCGTCCTTGAGGACCAGCTTGATCCCTCCAGCCCCGCCCGCAGACATCGCAAAAGCGAGGGCTGCTCCCGCCGCCGGTGCCGCTGCTGCGGCGGGGGCGGCTGCTGCTTCAGGTTCCTTCTTCTTCAGCTTAAGTGACAGTTTCTTTGCCATTTCCTTCGACCTCCTACACCCTCAAACGCAGAG
>NZ_JARFPL010000037.1:0-22371 GCF_029167205.1 Candidatus Methanocrinis alkalitolerans | reverse complement strand
ATCCTCGTTAGAACATGCAACATCATTGAATCCAGGTTTTGGACCTCTTCGACCCATCTTGCTACACCCACAATGAGATAGAACGTAATAGTATAAATAACATCAACTCACTGCTGGTTCACTACCAAGCGGAGGAAATAGTGCCTTATTTGGACTTCGACATTAAGGCTGCAGAAAAGTCTGGTGAGATCATAGGCCGTCTCTTAAGCCAGGGAACGCCCGTGAACACCCTGGACGTTTTGATTGCGGGCACCGCAATAACAAGCGGTGCGGAGAGGCTAATATCCAGGGATCGATATTTCGAGAAGATCTCCCAGGTATCAGAGCTGGCGATTTTAATTTATTGATCTCCCCAGGCTCGAAAATTTACCGATTCGCCGCAGCTTTTGCGGCGATGAACTCCCGGATCAGCTTAGCACCCAGGGCCGCCGTCTGGCCGCCGTCGAAGGCGGGGGCGATCTCGCAGACGTCGAGGCCGACGGCCCTTGGCGCCACCTTCTCGACGATGTGCCGGACGTCCCAGGAGGTGAGGCCGAAGGGCTCGGGGTTTCCGACCCCCGGAGCGTAGGCAGGATCGATCCCGTCAAAGTCGATGGATAGGTAGATCTCGTCGCAGCCGACCTCTTTTAGGGCGTCTTTCAGTACCGCCTCGATCCCTCGCTCCCGGACCTCGTCGCTGGTGTAGTAGCTGATCCCCTGCTCCTCGGCGAGGATGTACTCCTTCAGGTCCCCGGACCGAATCCCAATGGAGGCGTAGCCGGATACGCCGTCGGTCTTGAGGACGTGGCGGCTGGCGCAGGCGTGGCTGTACTCCGTTCCGCCGTACTCCTCCCGGAGGTCGAGGTGGGCGTCGAGGACGATGACACCGATGCCGCTTTCGTCGGCGCCGCTCTCGCCGCGCCTCCGCCGCGCCACTTCGGCGACGATCGGCGGGGTGATGGAATGCTCGCCGCCGATGAATATCGGCGTCGCCCCCTCGGGGATGAAGACGAAGGAGTCTTTGATCGTCTCTCTCGCGTAGGCGGGGTCGGCCCCCAGGTCGAGGTCACCGAGATCGGCGAGGCGGATATCTCGAAAATCGATCCGGTGTCGGTGGACGTAGGTCTCGAAGTTGTAGGATGCGCGCCTGACGGCTCCGGGGCCGTCCCGGGTCCCTGACCGGAAGGAGGTGGTGGCGTCGAAGGGTGCCCCCACGACGACGAAATCCGCCTCCTCCGGGTCGGCGTTGGCGTCCGCAAAATTGGATAGGTTGAACATCCGATTCGGCGCTTCTAGCGCATGTCCATCTTCGTCCTGCCCATGACGAGCAGGTAGGAGACTTCCTTCCCCTCTTCCAGCTTAGATCGATCTTCCTCGGTGATGGGAACGTCTATGGTGCTGTAGTCGCTATTGTCCATCAGCTGGGCAGAGGTATCCCCGATCGTCAGAACCTGACCCGACTTCCTCTCGACGATGGGAACGTAAATTTTTGCCGTCACCGGCTGGACGATGGACCTCTTCTGGCCGTCGAAGATCCCGACGGCGTCGACCCTCGCCTTCGCAGCGCCGTGCTTTCCCGGCTTGGACTTGGCTATGCTCTTGATGATGCACGGCTCACCGTCGATGATCACATACCTGCCTTCCTTCAGCTCTCTAGTCTCCACCTGCTCTTTCATCTCGTCACCTTCAACACGTCACATTTCCGTCGAATAACGCGGCTCCTATTTAAAGAATTTCTCTCATCCGCCCCAGGGCTGTTTTTATATCGGCCATGGAGGCGGCATAAGATATCCTGATGTGATCTTTTGCCACTGAGCCGAAGGCAGATCCTGGGACCGTCACGACGCCGCCCCGGATCAGCCGGGCGGCGACGTCGTCCCCGTCCCCCACCTTCGGGAAGGCGTAGAACGCCCCCTGGGGCTTGGCGATATCCATCCCCATCGATCGGAGGCCAGAGACTAGGACGTCCCTCCTCCTCCGAAACTCCTCCTTCATATCCCGGACGCATTCCTGGGGGCCGCTGACCGCCGCCAGGGCCGCCCTCTGGGAGATGGAGGATGCGCAGGCCTGGACGTACTGGTGGACCTTGAGCATATTCTCGAGAGCCTCGCCCCTCGCTGCCAGGTAGCCGAGCCTCCAGCCGGTCATGGCATAGGTCTTGGAGACTGCGTTGATGGTGATGACGTCGTCGGAGTAGAGGGCGGGGCTGGCGTGCTCCCCCTCGTATACGAAGTGCTCGTAGACCTCGTCGGAGATGAGGGCGAAGTCGTGGTCCTCGGCCAGCTCCGCCAGGGCCTGCAGCTCCTCTTTCGTCTGGACGGAGCCTGTGGGGTTGTTGGGGGAGTTGACGATGAGCGCCCTCGTCCTCGGTGTTATCCTCTCTGCGACGGCATCGGCGGTGAGGTGGAACCTTTCGTCCATGGGAACGGAGACGGGCCTGCCTTGGGCCACCCTCGCCAGGGCAGCGTAGGAGACGAAGCCGGGGTCGCCCATCAGGACCTCGTCCCCCTCCTCGACGACGGCGGCGACGGCGAGGAAGAGCGCTTCGCTGGCGCCGCTCGTCACCATGATCTCCCCTGGGGCATAGTCGAGGCCGTTCTCCCGCCGAAGCTTCTCTGAGAGCGCCCCCCGGAGCTCGGCGGTCCCCAGGTTCATGGTGTACCCCGTGAACCCCTCCTCGATCGCCTCGATCGCCGCCCGCTTGATGTGGTCTGGGGTGTCGAAGTCGGGCTGGCCGAGGCCGAGGTTTATCGCCCCTGGCCCCGCCCCCTCAAAGCTCTTTCTAATCCCTGATATGTCGATCTCCTCGACGTGGCTTGCAAACTTCATCGGTCAGGACCTCCTATTCCGCAACTTTAGAAGGGGAGATAAAAATAGTTAAGCCCGAGAGAGGAGAGGTCCTTCTCTTGGGGGTGCGTGGTGAGATGAGGACCTCGGGGTCCGGGAAGGCGGGGGAAGAGACCTGGGGGCGGACTGCGCAGAGATCGCAGAGAAGATGGCAGGGGGATTTAACTGACCTGATAAAATCTCACATCCCGGAAGTTTAATCTGGAGATGACGCTTTTGACTTCCTCATGAAGCTTCAGTTCTACGGGGCGGCCGCCGGCGTTACGGGCTCCCACACAGTGCTCGACGCAGGTGATATCCGGGTCGGGGTGGATGCGGGGCTCTTTCAGGGAAGGGATTCGTACCAGAACCGGGGAGGGTTCGGGCATGATCCCCGCTCTCTCGAGGCGCTGCTTCTCACCCATGCCCACATCGACCATAGCGGGAGAATCCCCCTCCTCGTAAAGGAGGGGTTCTCCGGCGAGGTCTACTCGACCCCCGCCACCGAAGACCTTTGCGAGATCATGCTCAAGGACTCCGCTTATCTGATGAAAGAAGAAGCGGACCGGGAAAGCCGCCATCCGGATCAGCGCAACGGCGAGCCCCGCCCTCCCCTCTATACTGATGAGGACGTCTCCGATGCCCTGACGCGGTTCAGGTCCGTCGATTATTATAAATCTCAGGATATCGGAGGCGCCTCGGCAAGGTTCCTGGACGCGGGCCACATCATCGGCTCGGCGATGGTAGAGCTCTCCGTCGACGGCCAAAAGCTGCTCTTCACCGGGGATATGGGGCGGCGCGGCGCTCCGTTCCTCCGGGACCCCGACAGGGTGGAGGAGGCCGACTGGCTGGTGATCGAGTCGACCTACGGGAACCGAGATCACGGAGATATGTCGGAGCGGGGCAAGAGGCTGATGGAGGTCATCCTTGAGACGATCGACCGCGGCGGAAACGTCGTCATCCCGGCGTTTGCTGTCGGGCGTACCCAGGAGATTATTTACGAGCTGAATCACTACGCTGAGAGGGGGAGGCTCGAGGGGGTGAAGACCTTTGTAGACAGCCCCATGGCCATCTCGGCTACAGAGATCTACAGCCGCCACCCCGAGTACTTCGATGAGGAGACGCTCCGCCTCCTTTCGACCGGAGACAATCCCCTCGACTTCCCGGGGATAGAGTATGCGAGGTCGAGGGAGGAGTCGAAGGCGATAAACGATATGAAAGAAGCGCATATCATCATCTCCGCCAGCGGGATGTGCACCGGCGGCAGGATCATCCACCACCTCGTCCAGAACATCGGCCGGAAAGAATCCACCGTCCTCTTCATCGGCTATCAGGCGGAAGGTACCACCGGCCGGATGCTCCTCGACGGCGCCAAGACGATCAGGATGATGAACAGGGACTGGAACGTCCGGGCCCGGATCGAATATCTCGACGCCTTCTCGGCCCATGCGGGGCCGACGGGGATGCTAAATTGGCTCCGCTCGTTCAAAGAGTTTCCCCGGCAGGTCTTCGTCAACCACGGGGAGCCGGAGGCGAGCCGTTCCTTCGCCGAGGCGATCAGGGGCGAGTTCGACGCCGAGGTAGTCGTCCCGCAACCCGGGCAGAGGTACGATCTGAAATGAGGATGGGGGAGGGGGCGCGGGGCAGGGCCGCTGCCTCCCGAAGTCGAAGGGTGAGATCGGCGGGAGAGATATGGCCGCCGGAAGGGAGGGAGTTGGGGGGGGGAGCTCCGGGCCGAGGGGATGGACTCCGGGGAGATCGTGGCGAAGGTGGCGGTCGGGGGGAGAAGTCTTGACGAGGGCGACGTCGATGGGGATGGCCCCATGGCGGAACAGCGCCGGGACCTCCGAAAAAATACCGGTGTGTGGTCGGCGTCCCCCCGGTTGATCGCCTCCCTACTCCGGGAGCCGACGAAGAAGGAGTTGAGCCGAAAGTTCTCCCGAAACTGCTCCTCGGCGCAAGGGGCGATCCCCAGGGTCCAGACGTGGATCCATGGGTCATCGGTTAAGGAATTTAAGCTACACAATATTGCCATTTTTCACACGAATTATGCGTCATCTAGATTTGATCCGATTTAAAGACTGACTTGCTGTAGCCTTTTTGACCAAGCCAATCTCACCGTACTTGCTACCGAGATCGCTGCCTCATCGCGATTCTTCTCTTAACCGATGACCGATGGAGATGGTTTTGGATTTAGAACATACGGCTATTGCGGAAGTCATGTTACAGAATGACTTGAAACTCGGCCTGGTGAATAAGTCGGAAAAAGCAGCTAAAAAAGGATTCAGCCTCGATGGCGTCTTGATGAGTTTATACATGAAAATACTTAGCAAACTGCATTATATAACATATATTATACCAGGCGGGAAAAGTTGAAAAGTAGAGTAAGTATGAGACTCACAACTTGCTGCCAGAGTGGAAGAAAAACAAACCAGAACTAAAAGGAGGTATTCTCTCAGACCCTCCAGAACGTCCAAGAACGGGTAGATCTGGCCTTCAAAGCGTTCTTCCGGAGGGTCAAAGCAGGAGAGACCCCAGGGTATCCCAGGTTCAAGGGGAAAGGATGGTACGATTCGTTCACCTATCCACAGCTGGGATTCAAACTGTCTTTCGGGAAGCTGTGCCTCTCCAAGATCGGAGATATCAAGATCAAGCTCCATCGACCCATCGAAGGCAAGATCAAGAGGTTAACCGTTCGGAGATCTTCGACCGGAAAATGGTTTGCCTGCTTCTCAGTGGAGATCGACGATCCTCCGAAGCCTCCCTGGAAAGATGGGTTGATGGCGGGCATCGATGTGGGGCTGGAGAGTTTCGCTACGTTGTCCAACGGAGAGAAGATCGATAACCCCCGGTTCTTTCGATCTGAGGAGAAGGCGTTGGCCAAAGCTCAAAGACGACTATCCAAATATGAGAAGGAAACTCCTGAGAGGAGGAAAGCTCTCAAAGTCGTCTCGCGGACCCATGAGCGGATAGCCAACCGCAGATACGATTTTGCTCATCAGGTCAGTCACAACCTGGTCGAAAGGTTCGGGCTGATTGCTTTCGAGGATCTGAGTATCACGAACATGCTTAAGAACCACTGCCTGGCTAAGAGCATATCAGACGCTGCCTGGAGGATGCTAGTGATAACCACATCGTACAAGGCTGAGAGCGCCGGTTCGATGGTGGTTCCGGTCGATCCCAGAAACACAAGTCAGCTATGTTCCAGGTGCGGTCTTAAAGTGCCGAAGTCGCTATCGGATCGGGTCCATGGATGTCCTCAATGCGGGCCGGTCATGGACCGTGACGAGAATGCGGCGATAAACATTTTGAGACTGGGACTACAGTCTCTGCCAAAAGCTAGAAGCACCGCCCTTCAGGGCGGGGAGTAGTCACTCGAATATAGTAAGTCCTGTGGGTTGAAGATCGTCTCCATCAACACCCTGGGGCCGAGCCTCGAAGATGCGTTCCTGGCCATCGTAAATGATCAGGCGGAAGGAGACGGGCACCGATGACCTCGCACAGAAGGCCTTCGAGGGTCCGGCGGGAGCTCTACCGGGCTTGGGCGATAACAAAGAAGGACGCCCGGATCTATTACCTCCGACCGGGGACGATTATGTTCGGGCTGATGTTCCCTCTATTCCTCTTCATCTCCTTTGCTGTAGGGAGGGATCTCCCGCCCCAGGCGTTGATACCTGGACTTGTGGCCATCACCATCTTCTTCAGCGCCTCTTCGGTGGGGGCGGTGGCGGTGCCGACGGAGAGGAGGATGAAGACCCATGAGCGGATGATCACCGCTCCCATCTCGCCCCTCTCGATACTCCTGGGGGAGATCGCCGGAGGCGCGGTCTATGGTGCCGTCATGACGGCGATCCCCCTCATCATAGGGATGATATGGTACGGCTTCACCATCGATCATACGATAGGGTTTTTGGCGGCGGTGGTTCTGATATCCTTCGGATTCTCGGCGATGGGGATCATGTTCTCGGCGATGCCCACAGAGAACCCCGGAGACGTGATGATGATCCTCAACTTCGTCCGTCTCCCCCTCCTCTTTGTTAGCGGCATCTTCATCCCCATAGACGAGATGGGAAGATACGGGGTCATCACTCTGATATCCCCCTCACCTATGCAAATGATATGGTACAATATTCGGTGAGGGGAAGTTCGGCCTTTGGACCGGAGATAGACGCCCTTGGGATTGCGGCCTTCACCCTCTTCTTCCTATGGATCGGGGTCACGTTGCATGAAAGAAGCCGGAAGACGGCTTGACGACAGATCGCCCAAAGCGGATACGGTCTACGGGGTCAGGAGGCAGCCTGGCAAATAGTTGTATGCAGGATTTAGAGGTTCAGAGTGGCCGGAGTTCTGATGTTCAGCAGCTCTTTGACGATGGTTTATATCGATATATATTGATACTCTATTTTTTGATATAGATCTTTAACTTAAGGCATCACAGTTGAAATTTGCCTAAATAAGGATTATTGATTTTCTATATTCCCAATATATCAGATTATTCATCCAATAATCCCCTTTAAGCTGATACTTGAGACTTCACCATAATGCTTATATATCGACGACAACTGATGCGTTGATGATGAAGATGCTGAAAGATAAAATCTTCGGAAAAGGCGGAGGATGTGGCTGCTGCGGCTCCCAGATCGTCGGCTCCCGCCAGATAGACGTCGGTGGGAGGAAGGCGGGGATCGTCGGCCTTGACGAGACGTTTCAGGAATATCTCAAGAGAGGCGACAAGCCCGAAGATCTCACCGGCGACGAGCTACTAAGGGACCTCAAGAAGCTCAACTTCATAGCCGAGGGGGCCGAAGAGGTCTACAAGAAGGCATTTTTGAGAGAATACGAGAGGTTCTTCGAAGCCAGGAAGAGATGATCCGCCTTCGTAGGGACGGTTGAGGATGCCAGAGTGGGTTTGCGGCGGTTCAAAGATCAACGATGATGCGGTCTGCAGCCTCGGAAGGCTCATCGGCGATCAGCAGAAGGCCGAGAAGAGGATAAGGGAACTCTCCAGTCTGGTGGTGACCATTGAGGGAGAAGACCCTGATGGAACTGTCGAGGTCTTGAAGGCCGTCGCCGATCCCTGCAGGCTGCGGATCATAAAGCTCCTAAAAGAGGGGGAGCTGTGCGTCTGCGAGATCATGGCCGCCCTCGACAGGCGCCAGTCCTCCACCTCCCATCACCTCTCCGTCTTGAAGGAGGCGGGGCTCGTAAGAGAACGAAAGGACGGCAAATGGTCCTATTACCGCATAGCAGACGGCGCCGTCATGGAGATGCTCAAGCAGGCCGAAGTCCTGAAGAAAAAATAATTTCTTAAAACTATAAATTTGGAGGCGTATCTGATGTTCTGGAACAACTTAGCTGTGGCTGCCGATTTCTTCGTGGAGATCGCCGTAGAGCTCGTCCTTTTGTTCGTAGGCGTGACCTTTCTTGTGGGGCTGATCCAGGAGTACGTCCCCGACGAGACGGTCAAGAAGTTGCTGGGAGGACGAAACAGGGTCCTCGGCGCCGTCCTGGGGGCTGGTTTCGGCTCCCTCACCCCCTTCTGCTCCTGCTCGACGATACCCCTCCTCCTGGGGATGCTCAACGCCGGAGTGCCCTTCGCCGCCGCCATGGCCTTCCTCCTGTCGTCACCGCTCCTGAACCCGGTGATAATCTCCCTTTTCATACTGCTGATGGGGTGGAAGGTGACGGCCCTCTACTTCGTCGCGACCTTCACGGCGGCGGTCACCATCGGCCTCCTTCTGGACCGGCTCGGCTTCGCAGGCCAGGTGAAGCCTAAGGTCGCGATCCGAAGCTGCTGTGACGGAAACGCGGCGACGGACGTGAGGTCGAGGGCGAGAAGATCCGCCTCCTTCGCCTTCACCCTCTTTCGCCAGCTTCTGCCCTACCTTCTCCTGGGGGCGGGGATCGGGGCTTTCATCCACGGGTTTGTACCCCAGGAGCTGATTTCTAGAATAGCGGGGCCGGACAATCCCCTCGCCGTTCCTGCGGCCGCGGTAATCGGCGTGCCGATCTACATCAGGGCCGAGACGATCCTCCCCATAGGCCTCGCCCTCACACTGAAGGGGATGAGCGCAGGAGCCGTCCTGGCTCTGGTGATAGGCGGAGCCGGAGCCAGCATACCGGAGATGACCCTTCTATCTGCCATATTCGAGAAGAGGCTTCTTGCGGCATTTCTGCTCACCATCTTCGGCATAGCCGTGGCCGTGGGATTTCTGGCCAACTTCGTTACAGCGATATGAAAAAGTTGGGGGGGTCGAGAGGT
Source organism: Candidatus Methanocrinis alkalitolerans (assembly GCF_029167205.1). Taxonomy (NCBI): domain Archaea; kingdom Methanobacteriati; phylum Methanobacteriota; class Methanomicrobia; order Methanotrichales; family Methanotrichaceae; genus Methanocrinis; species Candidatus Methanocrinis alkalitolerans. The sequence continues at coordinate 13,304 of NZ_JARFPL010000037.1, read as the reverse complement.
CTCAACCCGCCCCGCCCTCTTTACCTGAAGGTCTCGACGATCCATGCTTTTATCTCGTCTCGAACCCTCCGAAAGGCTCGAAGTTCCTCCTCCTCCGACCCGGTAACCGCAGCCGGATCTTCGAAGCTTCGGTGGACGACCTTTCGGGCCTTCGGGAGCCTCGACGGAAGATCGACGTCGGTGCTGCAGATGGGGCAGGCCTGTTTTGCCCTGTCGCAGACGGTGACGGCGACGTCGAATACGATATCGTCCAGCTCTGAGGCTGCCTTGGACCGCTGGCCTGAGATGTCGATCCCAATCTCCTCCATGACGGAGACGGCATGGGGGTGGACGGCCGTCGCCTCGACGCCGGCGCTGCGAGCCTCGTACCTCTCGCCGTAGAGGTCCCGCAGGAGCCCCTCCGCCATCTGAGACCGGGCCGAGTTGTGAGTGCAGAGGAAGAGGACCTTCTTCTTCGTCCTCGTCCCGTCATCTTCTCTTGCCGCCCCCGCCTCCATCTTCTCCAAAGAACCTTCATGCAGACTCATTATTCCCACCACATCAGTCGAAGCTCGGCTGGACCGGGCTCACCCGGATCACATCGGCGGGGCAGGCCTCCTCCGCTCCCCGGAGGCACCCTTCAAGTTGATCAGGGGCCGACCCCTCGTCCGGCTTTCCCGCGATCCTGTAATTCTCTTTTATGGAGCTCAGGCCGTCATCGGGATCTTCGATGAAGAACTCGGGGCAGCTTCCCCAACACTGGCTGCAACTGATGCATCCACCTCTGTCTACGGTCACTATGATCATAAAACCACCATCTTCATAGAAGGGATCTCAGAAATTGAAGAACCGACCATCCCCTTCCATCAAGTCCTCGACGAGGATCTCGTAGAACTCCTCCGTAACCTCTGCCCTTATTCTCGCAACGACGCCCCGGGCCGCCACGTCCTCTTTGCAGGCGCAGACATCACAGGACGGCGGAAGGTCTGAGCCGCGGTCCAGCAGATGGTAGACCCCGTCTCCGGCCAGATATAGCCTGGCTCTCTCTCTGCGGGCGAGAAGTTTCATGCAGAGCTCTGATCTATCACTTCCCGGCGGCTCTGTCAGGAGAAATACGTCCGTCGGCTTTATGTCCATATCTTCTTTCACCTTCAGAGCAGGATCAGGCAGTCCGACTCTTCCACCGCCTCGAGGAAATCCTCCTCATCGGCGAGCTCTGCCGTTTCGATCAAACACTCAAGAAAGAGCCCCCTTTCCAGAAGGGAGGGCTCGTGAGCGATGACCCTCATCTCACCGTAGGCGTAGAGGATGTCGGCTAAGTTTGGAACGGCGAGGGGTCGCGAGTCCTGGCCTTTCAGGGCGAGGTAGACCCCGTCGCCGTAAAGCCCCACCGTCACATCCATCCTCCCGATGCTCACCGCCGCGGCGTTCAGAAGGCCGAAGGCCTTCTCGCTGCCGTAAGGGGCGGAGTCGAGGAGGTAGAACGCTGATCCTACCGTCATAGAGAGATCACCCTATCGCTTCCGGCCATCATCTCCGGGAGGTCGTAGAGGCTGGTGATCTTCATCCCGTCGTGGTAATCCGGTGTGGAGCCGTCTTCGTCAGCCGCATACCCCCGGGCGGCGGCGCACCGGGAGCAAGCTCTTATGACCGCCCCCTCGCTGGCGAGATCGGCAAATAGCCCGCCCTCGTCGGCGAAGAAGGCGGGCTTCTGCCCCTTCCGGGGGATGTGGACCGCGTCGAGGTAGAGGAAGATGTTTACCTGATACTTTTTCAGGGCGGCTCTGGCGATCTTGTAGGCTATCTGGGCGTCTTCGGATATGTAGGGGCCGTCGGTGAGGATGATCGTCAGGGTCTTCAAGGGAGCCTCCGGCTCAGATGTACTCGGCCATTACCTGGAGGTGCTCGAGGTTCTGCCTGTACTTCGGATCCTTGAGGGGGGTGCACAGGTCGAGGGAGACCTCCCCGTTCATCAGCCGGATGGCGAAGGAGTAGCAGCTCTGCTCGCCGCACTCCCCGCAGTTCGTCTGGGGGAGGTATTTGTAGATCTCCATCGGCTCGACCCTCACCTTCTCTCGAGGGGCGGGGGCGACGCCCCTGGCTATAGCTTCGTTGATCGTCTCCTTCAGCTTCTGCAGGTTCTCCCTCGCCTCGGACTCGTCCTTTATCATCGTCATGGTGACGTTTCCGGCCCCGTAGAGGGTGGTGAGGACGTCGCCGCGCTGGATGATCAGGGCGCCGATCCTCTCAGAGTACCTCCCCCTCGGGAATAAGGGCTCCAGGGCCTTGAGAGCGCCCCCCAGAGGCGGGGCCAAGTTGGCGATGATCCGCAGCTTCGTAGTATCGGCTATGCAGGGGAGAAGCTGCCTCACCTCGGCGATCTCCACAGGCTTCGCCCCGGATAGGTCGGCCTTTTCTGCCGGCGTCTCCTTCTTTCCCTCCATGAAGTTCTTCCCGAACTCGGTTAAGCGGACCTTCCCTTCCGCCACCTCGATGAGACCCGCCTGCTCCAGGATCTTCAGGTGGTAGTCGAGCATCGACTTTCCCACAGCTTCCCCTATCTCAGCGACGGTCTTTTCGCCCCCGGTGAGGAAAGCCATCATCTTCCTTCGAGGGACGTTGGCCATGGCGTTGCTGACCATCTTGATCTCTTCTGGATTTCCCGGCATCTTCTACACCTTCCATATATTTTGGATCTTCCACTATATATTTTTGGCCGCTACCAGAGCTTGTAGCCGAAGTATCGGGCCGCATAGACGAGCCCGGTGACTATTATCATCACCCCGAAGATCTTGACGACCGCCTTTCCGAGGGATAGGTAATCTTCCCCGAGCTTTCCGCCGAAGGACCTGCTGAAGGTGGCGATGGGGATTATCGGGACGCCGTGGCCCACTCCGAAGACGAAGAGCATCAGACCTCCCGTCAGGACGGATATATCCTGAGAGATCAGCCATATCAGGGCGGGAAATACCAGGGAGATGGCGCAGGGAGCCCAGCCGAGGGCGAAGAAGACCCCCAGGGTGAAGGCGCCGATGAAGACGGAGTGCTTGAAGAGGCCGATGGACAAATTGACGGCCCTCTCCATCAGACCCTTCTTATCCCTGATCTCCTCATCCCGCCGGGAGGGGAGGCGGGATTTGACCGGCTCCAGGATCTCTCCTATCGGCCTGAAGACGTTGATCCCCAAAATGACCAGCAGGACCCCGGCCGCGAGGTCGAAGAACCTCGAGTCCCGGACGAAGACCCCCAGGTTCGATATGAAGAGGCCGACGATGAAGAAGACCAGGGCCATCCCGAAGGTGAAGGCGACCCCGATCAACAGCCCCTCCCTCGCGGAGGAGCCGTAATCGGAGTCGTCCTCCAGGACCCTCTTTCTCCGGGAGGTCATGATGTAGGAGAACATGGCTATGAGGAGGGCGAGGGAGCAGGGGGAGAAGGAGGTGACTATCCCCAGGCCGAACATCCCCAGTAAGGTGATCTTCTGGACTGAGACGCTCCCCTCCATCCCGTCCCACTCTCCCCGTTCCAGAGACTCGATCTTCGCCGAGAGGGCCTCGGCGCTCTGGATCCCGTCGATCTCGCCCTTCCCCAGCTGGTAGACGTGGTAGACCCCCGCCACCATCCCCTCCCTGTCTATGAGGAGGATGGTGGGGTTGGAGAACCCCCCGTCGCGGTTGGTGAAGTCGGCGTACCTTCCTGCTGTCCTGAAGGGCTCGAACTCCTCGGCCCAGATCCAGCCGACCTCGGCGTCCCACCAGCTCTCCGAGAGGGTCTTTCCGTCTTTAGAGAAGGGGTTCTTCCGCAGGTTCAGGGTTATGAGGTTTGTGTCGGGGTCATTCTCCATCAGCTTTTGAAGCTCCCCCATCTGGGCCGCCAGGGCTTTCTCGCACTCGATGCAGAGGGGGGCTTCGATGTTCGTGATGTGAAGGACCACCACCTCTCCATCGAAGTCCTTGAGGGAGACGTTTGGACCGTTTACCGCCTGGGCCTCGAACTGCGGCGCCTCTATAGGCTCCTGGTCAGCCCCGAGGGTTGGGTTCAGGGAGAAGAAGGCGGCGAGGATGATGATGAAAGTTAATAGACCTACTACCAAAAAATTTTTGTGATCAGACCTCATCTCCGATCACGCGTCCCAGCCGCCGACGTTCTCATCGTGAAGCTCGATGGCGTCCTCCACCAGGGACCTGAGCCGGTCCACGCCCGTGGCGTCCTCGGCGCTCTGCCATCCGACGACGACGTTGCCGTCAGAATCCTCAACGAGGGTGAGGACGATGGTCAGGGGTATGTACTGTTTTCCTCCGTCGGGGTCGTAGACGTCGAAGAGCCCTTCGGCCCTGAAGTCGCCGACGTTCACTATCAGGTTCTCGTACCTGATATCAGAACCGTACTCCTCCATGATGGCGTCGGCGGCATCCTCCTGATCGATACAGGCCTTGCAGTTTGTGCTGTGGTCCAGGATCAGAAGAGGTCTATCTTTCAGAATCTCCAAAACCCACAGGGGGTGATCGACCTCGGAGCCTGTGTTCGGATGCTGGTCGGGATACACCGTCCACCAGTCGTCAGGCCCGGTCCCGACGGATCTTTCTGCTGCCGATGCGACCGCCACAAGGCCGGCGGTCATGATGATGCCCAAGATCAGGGCGCAAGACTTACCTTTAAACGGATGCGAAATATCTACCAACTCCCACTCTCGATCTCTGCCCTACTTCTTCTCACACCTGGGACCTGGCCGCCCCTCCTCTGAGGCGCCCTTCAGAGAGGACGTATCAACATGGATTGATATATCCAGGCTATTTCATCGGAGCGACCTTCTCCAGTCCTAAATCCGGGTAGAGGATATTTGTATTTATAGTTGTTGGACTGCAGAGTCCACAGTCCCCATATATTCCGGTTTTTACCCGGATCGTCCACCATAATGGGTTGATATCATCTCAATATTCCCTCGATACGACATCTCTACTCCGGCTTTGAGGGATATATCTATTGAATGTCGACATCCTTATATATCGAAATGATTTGATACGATTCAGGTGGGCAGTTGGAAGAATCGAGGGGAAATCCGCGATGAGATGCGATATCTGCGGCCAAGAGAGCCGATCCCTCTTCAAGGCGAGACACCGGGATCGTGGACAGGTCAAGATCTGTGAAGGATGCCTGAGAGATGAGAAGGAGATGCTCCTCCCGTTCAAGGGGTGCTCATGCTGTTGAGCCGACTATTATGACCGTGTCCATCGAACCCCTGGACCCGTCCGCGGAGAGGCTGGCAAGGCTCACGGGAGATCGGTGCAAGGCCAGGGACGCCGCCGGCAGGCTCAAGGCCCTCACCGATAAGATCGACGAGGAAGAGCTAGCCGCCGAGGCCGAGGTATTCAGGGCCATCTCCGACCCCTTCAGGCTATCGATCCTCAAGCTCCTAAGGGACGGGGAGCTCTGTGTCTGCGAGATCATGACCGCCCTCGACCGGCCCCAGTCCTCCACATCTCACCACCTCTCCATCCTTAAAAGGGCGGGGCTGGTCAAAGAGCGCAAGGAGGGTAAGTGGTCCCGTTACCGCCTCGCCGACGGGGCGGTGATAGATCTGATGAAGCTCGCCGAGATATTGAGGGGAGGATGACGGTTTTCTTGATTATATCCCCCTGATTGACGATTCAATTGGGAAGTTATGATGCAGTTTATAGGGAGGGATCTAAAGTAAATGAGTGAGGATGGACGGGGGAGGCTTCCTCTGCTGAGCAGATTTCTGACGATCTGGATCTTCGCAGCGATGATCCTCGGCATAGGGATGGGCTACTTCTTCCCCGGGGTCTCGGATATCATAACCGGCTTTCAGGTGGGGTCTACGTCGATCCCCATCGCTGCGGGGCTCATCTTGATGATGTACCCGCCCCTTGCCAAGGTGAAGTACGAGGAGCTTGGGGAGGTCTTCAAGGATACTAAGGTGCTGGGCCTATCTTTGTTCCTCAACTGGGGCGTAGGACCGGTACTGATGTTCGGCCTTGCCGTCATCTTCCTCCGGGACTATCCCGAGTTCATGGTGGGGCTGATCCTCATCGGCATCGCACGGTGCATCGCCATGGTGATCGTCTGGAATGAGCTTGCCTGCGGCTGCACCGAGTACTGTGCAGGCCTGGTGGGGTTGAACTCCATATTCCAGGTTTTCTTGTACTCGGTCTACGCCTACGTCTTCATCACCGTCCTCCTCCCGATCCTGGGGATAGCCGAGGGGTTCGTGGTGGCGATAACGATGGGAGAGATCGCCGAGAGCGTCTTCATATATCTGGGGATACCCTTCATCGCGGGGTTCGTCACCAGGTTCTCCCTCATCAGTAGATGGGGGAAGACCTGTTACGAGGAGAGGTTCATCCCCAGGATATCCCCCCTCACCCTCATCGCCCTCCTCTTCACCATCGTAGTCATGTTCTCTCTCAAGGGCGAGTACATTGTGGAGCTGCCCCTCGACGTCGTCAGGGTGGCGATACCCTTGATCGCCTACTTCCTCTTGATGTTCTTCGTCGCCTTCTACATCTCATACAAGATGAAGGTGAGCTACGAGAACACCACGGCCCTCTCTTTCACCGCGGCGTCCAACAACTTCGAGCTGGCCATCGCCGTGGCGATCGCCGTCTTCGGGATCGAGTCCGGTGTAGCCTTCGCCACAGTCATCGGTCCCCTGGTGGAGGTCCCCGTACTGATAAGCCTCGTCAACGTCTCCCTTTACTTAAATAAGAAATATTTTCAAGGAGTGTATGGTGAATGCAAAACAAGCGATTGAGCTATGGTGCGGTTCTGATTTCGATGATCGCACTATTTGGCAGCGCTGAAGGTGGATGCAGCTGCCGCGGTGGCGGCGACGACGCCTGGGGCGGCCAGGCCTGGCTCGAAGACGTCCTCGGCGGATCAATGGGGCTGGCGGCTGGAGCAGCCGAGGCGGATGCCAGCGCCGCTTCCGGAGAGGATAACGTTGCTGAAGATGAGATGAGGATCGCATCATATGAAGCTTCATCAGATATTGATGAAGATCCAAGATCGTGGTCCATCTCCTCAGAGGAGCTTCGCACCAGGCTCAGCCGCGAGCCCAAGCCCATCGTCGCCTACGTCAGCAACCTCCCCCCCCAAGGCTCCTACATAGCCGGATCGATCAAGCTGCCGTCAAAGAGCCTCATCAACGGCGACGGATCTCTCAGGTCCCCGGAGGATATGGCGACGGTCCTCGGGAGAGCCGGGATGACCGAGGAGGATGAGCTGGTGATATACGGCGACTGCTTCTCCTGCGGCGATATGACCTTCGTCTTCTGGATCATGAAGCATCTCGGCCACCGGGATGTGGCGGTACTCCGGGGTTTGGAGCAGGAGTGGTCCGCAGCCGGCCTCTCTTTATCCGGGGCGACTTCGACGATGGCAGAGGCGGTCTACACCCCCGATCCGCGGCCGGATCTTCTGGCAGATTACGAATCCGTCGCCGCCGGGGTGTATCAGGTCGTCGACGCCAGGACGCCGGATCAGTTCAAAGCGGGCTTTATCCCCGGCGCGGTGAACATCGATTACCATCGGGTGGTTGAAGGGTCCTGGCTGAAGGGAGACTCCGCCCTAGCCGGCATCTTCGCCGACCTCGACGAGGATAAGCCGGTGGCGGTCTACACCAAGAACGGCGGCGCCGCCTCCATCGTCTGGTACGCCCTAAAGCTTCAGGGGCACGATGCCAGGCTCTACACCTGGAACGACTGGCGGAGTCATCAGGGTTGAAAAATGAGGCCGATTCCCCGCCTCGGCGCCTGAATATGAGGCGGTGGCGGGGAGGTCTCAGCTCTGGTCCGGATCGATCGTCCCTACCGCCCCTCCCAGATTTCCATACCCATCATCGAATAGTATTCGATCCTCCTGGGAACGAACTTTATGACCACGTACTCAGGGTTCTTCGGGGTTTGGAAGTAGGGCTCTAGCTTCGGGTTCCAGAAGGCCTCTTTGGTCTTTTGATCCTCAAGGACCTGGGCACCGCTCGATATGACGACGTAAGGGTCCGAGGGGCTGACGCCGGACCAGACCGATATGGATGCCGCGGGCTTCTCTCTCATCTGCCGGACCTTCCGGGAGCTTTTCATCGTCGCCCCCGTCAGGGTCAGGTCGTCGTCCCCTACAAGAGCCATGAACCTGACGGCGGGCTCGCCATCGGAGACGGTGGCCACGGCGCCGACGTGCTCTCCCCCGATGACCTCCAGGATCTTCTCTTTCAGTTCCATTATCATCTCCTCCTTTTATCCTCGACGAACTGTCGAGGTTATCTGCTAATAATTTGGACAGTTTTATATGATAAATTTTTTGTATGGATGATGGGGTCTGAATATCTCAGGGCTCGATCCATTCGACGGTGATCTCGCCTTCGAGATCGATGACGGCGGCGTAACCTCGCCGAAGTTCCCCGACGTTGACGACCCTGGTGGAGCCGATCTTCCCCTCCCCCCGGTCCTCGTGGATGTGGCCGCAGAGGAGGAGGTCGGGGACCGCCTCCTCTACGAAACGGCGCAGGCCCGCGGAGCCTCCCCTCTCGCCGCTATATATCAGATCCCTGGAGTCCCGGGGAGGCTGGTGGGTGAGGACGACCCGCCGGCGAAAGCCGGATATCCTTCCCCAGAGACGGGTCAGGGATCGGTATACGTTTTCATCGGCGAAGTAAAAGCGGTTCGGGTCCGATAGGCGCCTTGCGTCTCTTGCCACCATCCCTCCGAACCCAACGAAGCCGGCGTCCCCCAGAACCCGAAAATCGCGGTGGACCATCAGGAGGCCGGCGTCCTTCCAGACCTTCGGCGCCGTCTCCTTGGGGTCCATATTTCCCGGAACGATCAGGACGGGGGGGCCAAGGGCTGCGAGGGCCTCGGCGACGGGGCGCATCCTGTCGGGGGGTTCGAGGTTGTGGAGGTCTCCGCAGAAGACGATGAGGTCGACGTCGGCCCCCTTCAGAGGTCGGAGCCTATTGGCGGAGCTGTGGAGATCTGCCATGGCGAGGATTCTCAAGGGACCACCTGACGGTCCTCTTTTTATTAGACCTGTTACAAAAGCGTTTGGCTCTTTTCGGGGTCAGGTTGATCACCCTGGAGGGAGAAAGAAGATTCCGATGGCCGATAGAGAGCGAGTTCTGATCATGGGGGCCGCCGGCCGCGACTTCCATAATTTCAATGTGTGCTTCAGGGACGACGAGAGGCGCGAGGTGGTGGGTTTCACCGCAGCCCAGATACCGAAGATAGCCTGCAGAACCTACCCTCCCGAGCTCTCCGGATCCCTCTACCCCGCAGGCCTTCCCATCTGGCCGGAGGAGAGGCTGGAGGAGGTCATAAAAGAGGAGACCGTCGACCGGTGCATCCTCGCCTACAGCGACCTCTCATCTCAGGAGGTGATGGATCTGGCTAGCCGGGTCCTGGCCGCGGGAGCGGACTTCGCCCTCTTGAGCGCAGATCACACCATGCTCGAGAGCCGACTTCCTGTCATAGCCGTCTGCGCCGTCAGGACGGGGGCGGGAAAGAGCCCCGTCGCCAGGAGCGTCTCCCGGCTGGTGAGCAGCTCAGGCCTCCGCCCCGTCGTCGTCCGCCACCCCATGCCCTACGGCGACCTCCTCCGGGAGAGGGCCCAGAGGTTCGCCTCCCTGGAGGACCTCAATGGGGCGGGGGTGACGATGGAAGGGCGGGAGGAGTACGAGGCTCACCTGAGGGAGGGGACTGTGGTGCTGGCGGGGGTCGACTATGGAGAGGTCCTCTCGATGGCGGAGGGGGAGGGAGATCTGATCATCTGGGACGGCGGGAACAACGACCTGCCCTTCCTCCGCCCTGACCTCTGGATAACCGTCGCCGACGGCCTGAGGCCCGGCCACGAGCTCACATATTACCCCGGACAGGTGAACCTCAGAAGAGCCCAGATCGTCGTCATCAACAAGGCTGCGACGGCGGGATCAAGGGACGTGGCGTCCATAAAGGAGAACGTCCGGAGGACTAACCCAGAAGCGAAGACGGTCCTCACCTCTTCTTTGGTCCGGGTCGATCGTCCCGAGATCGTGGCCGGAAAGAGGGTTCTGGTGGTGGAGGACGGACCCAGCCTCACTCATGGTGGGATGAGCCACGGCGCGGGGCTGGAGGCTGCATGGAGGTACGGGGCGGCGGAGGTCGTCGACCCCCGGCCCCACGCCGCCGGGTCTTTGGTGGAGGTCTTCGCTAAGTATCCCCACATAGGACCGGTCCTCCCGGCGATGGGGTACTACCCGGATCAGATGGCGGATCTGGAGGAGACGGTATCCCGGGTCCCTGCTGATCTCGTCCTCGTCTCCACCCCTGTCGACCTGGCCGCCCAGATCAATATAAATAAGCCTCTCCTCCGGGTCACCTACGAGATGGCTGAGATGGAGGAGCTGGGGCTTCGGGGTCTGGTGGAGGAGTTTTTGGCCACTCTTACCGATCTTCGGGGACCGTCTACGGCGCGGGTCGACAGGCCGGGGCGGAGGGGGTGAGCTGACGGTTCAGGTGGTGGCCTTCGGCGGGAACGCCCTCCTCCCCGATCCCCTCGACCCGTCATCCCAAGGGAGCCGGGCCCGGGCTCTTGCCGGGGCGTTGAAGCTTTTGAACCCCGCCGGGGAAGGGATGGTCCTGGTCCACGGGAACGGCCCCCAGGTGGGGATGATCCTTTTGCGGATCGAGGCGACGAGGGACCAGATCCCCCCCGAGCCCCTCGACTTCATGGTCGCCGAGACCCAGGGGTCCATCGGATACCTCCTCGCCAGAACGATCCGCTCTTCACCGGGTCGCGGCTCTCAGGAGGTAGCAGCGGTGATGACCCAGGTGCTGGTGGACTCGACCGATCCGGCCTTCTCCCATCCTACAAAGCCGGTGGGCCCTTATTACTGCGAGGAGGAGGCGATCCGGTTGAGGTGGGTCCATGGCTGGGATATGACCTCGGGACCCCGGGGCTGGAGGCGGACCGTCCCCTCCCCCCGGCCCCTGGAGGTCGTGGAGATCAGGACGATCCGGGAGGCCGTCGCCTCCGGGACGGTCGTCATCGCCGGGGGCGGCGGCGGCGTGCCGGTGATCCGCAGGAGGGGCGGCGAGCTCCTCGGGGTGGAGGCGGTGGTGGATAAAGACCTTACCGCCTCCCTCATGGCCGTCGCCCTGGAGGCGAGGAGGCTTGTGATCCTCACGGAGGTGGATGCGGTCTACCGCGGTTATCGCGGAAGAAGTCCCGAGGCCGTCCATCTCCTCAGACGTGGAGAGGCTTGCGAGCTCCTCGAATCCGGAGACCTCCCGGCCGGGAGCATGGGTCCAAAGGTCGAAGGCGCCCTCTCCTTTGCGAAATCCGCAGGCAAAGAGGCCCTCATCACCGACGTCGACCATCTGGAGGAGGCCCTATCCCGCCGGGCAGGAACCTGGGTCCTGCCCTGAGATCCGGGGAGGGCGGGGAAGGGGGCCAGTTTAAGAATTTTTTATATGGGCAAAGTTAATAACGTGCGCCCCTCAATAACCTGAACCTGATATTTCGTCGATCTTTGGGGGGATCTTGTGGAGAGATGGTCATCGAGGACGGCCTTCATACTGGCTTCCGTCGGCTCGGCTGTGGGGATAGGCAACATCTGGCGGTTCTCTTCGTTGGTGGGGCAGAACGGCGGCGGTGCCTATCTGATACCGTATCTCATAGCCGTCTTCGTATTCGCCCTCCCCCTGATGATCCTGGAGCTGGCCGTCGGGAGGCGTCTGAGAGGGGACGTGGTCACCGCCTTCGGAAGGGCGAGACCAAAGTTCAGGCCCCTGGGATGGGTCGTCTGTGCAGTCGTCTTCTCGATCCTCTCTTATTATCTGGTGGTGACCGGATGGACCCTGGCTTACGTGGAGTTCTCGGCGGCGGGCAGGTCGGTCGAATTCTCGGATTTTACCACCTCTTACGATCCAATTTTATATTTCATAATCTCCGCCGTCATGATGGGGGCGATCGTATCTCTGGGTATCAAAAATGGGATTGAGAGGTTCACCAAGCTCTTGGTCCCCTTATCGTTCCTACTCCTCCTGGGGCTTTTTGCCTTCTCATCGACCCTGCCGGGATTCGGGGACGGGATCAGGTTCCTCTTCACCCCCGACTTCTCCGTCCTCGCCGACCCCCTTCTGTGGGGGGCGGCATTCGGGCAGGCCTTCTTCTCCCTATCCGTCGGTTACGGCATCCTGCTGACTTATGGGGATTACCTCGACGAGGATGTGAAGCTCTTCTCTTCATCCCTCATCATAACCATCGCCGATCTGACGGTGGCGATCCTGGCGGGGATGGTGATATTCCCGGTGGTATTCACCTACGGCCTTGAGCCTTCCGCAGGCGCAGAGCTCGCCTTCACGACCCTACCCCGGGCCTTCGAGGTGATGCCTTACGGTCAAGTCTTTGCAGTCGCCTTCTTCGCCCTCCTATTTTTCGCCGCCATGACATCAGCGGTATCGATGCTGGAGGTGAGCGCTGCTTCAGCCTCCCGAGCCTTCAACGTATCGAGGAGGGGCGTGAGCCTGGTTCTGACGGCGGCTGTAATTGGCCTTGGACTCCCATCGGCTTTGAGCTACAGCGCAGCCGACCTGCGGTTCCAGGGGATCAGGATACTGGATATAATGGACGAGACCGTCGGAGGTTTTGGTCTGGTCCTAACCGCTACCCTCATCGCCGTGACCTTCACCTGGTTGTTGGACGATGAGCTTTTACGTAGAGAGATCGGTCGGGGGAGCAGACTCATCCTCCCGATGGTCAAGTACGCGGTCCCCGCGGTCCTGGCCCTGACCCTTGCCACAGGAGCTTTCTTCTGAATCGAAGAGGCCCGTTACTCCAGGATTGGTCGTCCACGCACGTCCCATCATTTGGAGGGGAGATCGGTTATCTCTCGCCGGAGGTCCCCTCAAGCGAGGCCCTATCCAACAATCGCCAAGATCGATTTCGATGATTGTTGGTAACTATTCAGCCACCATGGCCATATAACCGGCATTTCGCATTAACCCGGCATTTCGCATTAACGGTTTGAACGCTCATTAATTTTCCTGCTATCGATTTTTTGAGAATAGATATCAATCGACTCTGTATAGAGATCAAATAAGGCCAGCTTCATAAAGAATAAGGATATAATTAATCAAATAAGGCCAGCTTCATAAAGAATAAGAATATAATTATTAAATTTTTATAATATACTGAATTGTTAATATCATGTTGACAAATTCTAGTAAAATTATTTTAAACAAAATTTGAGTTAAACGTTTGAATTTATGCACATTTTGGCAAGCAATAAATTCTTAATTTTGCATAGACTTACTGCGGAATGCCGGATTAACGGT
>NZ_JARFPL010000036.1:0-22553 GCF_029167205.1 Candidatus Methanocrinis alkalitolerans | reverse complement strand
AACGTGCAGGATCCCAAAAAGACCTCAGACCGCGACCCTTCTGCCGGAGTTGCGCGAATTACGGGCAGACTCCGCGGACGGGCGAACTCCTCCAATACAAGCCCGGTATTTAAACGTTGTGGAAGGGTGAAGATCTCAAAAAATTGTGGATGAGTCCGAGACGAGATAGAGCTGGCGCGGTCCGCTCCTCAGTTTATCCGGGCCACCGCCGCCACCTCATCCCCAGGCCTGAGCCGCATGATCCTGACGCCCTGGGTCGCTCTGCCCTGGATTCTTATGTCGGAGGCAGGGATCCTGATCATCTGTCCATCCTTCGTCGTGATCATTAGCTCATCCTCCTGGGAGACGGTCCGAGAGGCGACTACATCCCCCCTCCTGGGATCGATGTTCTTCATGCCTTTGCCGCCCCGCCGATGAGGCGAGTACTCCGATAGCTCCGTCCTCTTACCGTAACCCTTCCTCGTAACGGTGAGGAGGGCGGTTCCGGGCCGGACGACGTCCATGCTGATCACCTCATCGTTGGCCTCGAGACTGATACCCCGGACCCCCATGGAGCCCCTGTGGCTGGGCCGGACGTCCCCCTCAGAGAACCTGATGGCCTTGCCGTGGGCCGTCGCGAGGATCAGATCCTGGTCGCCGTCTGTGAGCCTCGCGGCGACGAGGCTGTCGCCGCGAAGGTTCACCGCCTTGATGCCTCCCTTTCGAGGGTTGCTGTAGGCCCGGATCGAGGTCTTGACAACCTGCCCCTTCGATGTCGCCATGACGATGAACCCCTCTGAGTCGAAGCTCTTGACCGGGATCGCCTCCGTGATCCTCTCGTCGGCCTCGAAGGAGAGGAGGTTGACTATGGACTTGCCCCGGGCAGCCCTTCCCAGAGCCGGCACGTCGAATACCCGGAGCCAGTGGGCCTTGCCCATATCGGTGAAGAAGAGGATGTACTCGTGGGTGGTGGCGACGAATAGGTCGGTGACGAAGTCCTCGCTCTTGATCTCGGCCCCCATGACCCCCATACCGCCCCGCCTCTGCTGGCGGTAGGCGGTGAGAGGCTGCCTCTTGATGTAGCCATCGCCGGTGATGGTCACCGCCACCTCCTCCTCCTGGATCAGGTCCTCGAGGTCGATCTCCTCCTCGGCCTCGATGATCTGAGTCCTCCTCTCGTCGCCGTACTTTCCGACCAGCTCGGAGAGCTCCTGCTTGATGATATTGCGGACCTCCCTCGGATCGGCCAGGATCTCCCTGAACCTAGCAATGGCGACCTCGAGGTCCGCCACCTCGGACCGGATCTTCCCCTGCTCCAACGCCGTGAGCCTCTGGAGCCTCATATCCAGTATGGCCTTCGTCTGCTCCTCGGATAAGTCGAAGGCTCCCATGAGAGCTGCCCTCGCTTCCCCGGGGGACTCGGCAGCCCGGATGAGCTTGATGACATCGTCTATATTCTCCAGGGCGACTAGGAGACCTGCCAGGACGTGAGCCCTCTTCTCAGCCCGATTGAGATCAAAACGGGTCCTCCTCTCGATCACCTCGGACCTGTGGAGAATGTACTGCTCCAAGATCTCCTTGAGGGGAAGGGTCAACGGCTGGCCGTCGACGAGGACCACGTTTATGATGCTGTAAGATGACTCGAGCTGGGTATGCCGATGAAGCTGATTTAATAACACCTCGGGGTTGACTCCTGACCGGAGCTCGACGACGAGCCTGATCCCATCCCGGTCCGACTCATCCCGGAGGTCGGATATGCCGTCGACCCGCTCCGCCTTTATCAGGTCGGCTATCGTCTCCACCACCTTCGCCTTGTTCACCTGGTAAGGCAGCTCCGTCACGACGATCTTCTGCTTTTCTCCCTGCTCGATAACCGACTTAGCCCGCAGCTTGATGATCCCCCGTCCTGTAGCGTAAGCGGACTGGATCCCGGAGCTGCCCAGGATGTAGCCGCCGGTGGGAAAGTCGGGGCCCGGCATCTCCTCCAAAAGGTCGGAGAGGGTCGACTCCGGATCGTCTATCAGCCTCGTCAGGGCCCCGGCCACCTCCCGAAGGTTGTGAGGAGGAACGTTCGTCGCCATCCCCACTGCTATACCGGATGAGCCGTTAACCAGGAGGTTTGGAAGCTTCGATGGGAGGACGATCGGCTCTTTGAGAGAGTCGTCGTAGTTGGGGACGAAGTCGACGGTATCCTTCTCTATGTCGGTGAGAATCTCGCCCGCGATCTCGGAGAGACGGACCTCGGTGTACCTCATCGCCGCCGCAGGATCCCCGTCTATGGAGCCGAAGTTCCCCTGGCCGTCGATGAGCGGGTAACGCATCGAGAAGTCCTGGGCCATCCTCACCATCGTCTCGTAGATGGCGGCGTCGCCGTGGGGGTGGTACTTACCCATCACGTCACCCACCACCCTAGCTGATTTTTTATAAGGTTGATCCGAGGTCATCCCCTGCTCGAACATGGCGTAGAGGATCCGCCGGTGGACGGGCTTTAAGCCGTCCCGCACGTCGGGGAGGGCCCTTCCGACGATGACGCTCATGGCATAATCTATGTAAGAGGACTTCATCTCGGAGGTTATGTCTACATCGATCTCCGTCATCGTCTCACCTCATACGTCCAGGTTCCTCACGTCTCTCGCGTGAGCCTCGATGAACTCCCGCCTCGGTTCCACCTTCTCGCCCATCAAAATCGAGAAGATCTCGTCCGCTTCCATAGCGTCCTCCAGGGTTACTTTCAGCATCGTCCTCCTATCGGGGTCCATCGTCGTCTCCCA
Source organism: Candidatus Methanocrinis alkalitolerans (assembly GCF_029167205.1). Taxonomy (NCBI): domain Archaea; kingdom Methanobacteriati; phylum Methanobacteriota; class Methanomicrobia; order Methanotrichales; family Methanotrichaceae; genus Methanocrinis; species Candidatus Methanocrinis alkalitolerans. The sequence goes on along the minus strand of NZ_JARFPL010000036.1, from coordinate 19,803 downwards.
GAGCTGCTCCGGGTTCATCTCCCCGAGGCCCTTGTACCTCTGTATGGCGCCCTTGCCCCCTGCCGCCTCCAGGGTCCGGGCGAGCTCCGACTCAGAATAAGCGTAGCTTACGGATTTGCCCCTCTTGATCTGGTAGAGGGGCGGCTGGGCGATGAAGACGTATCCTGCCTCGATGAGCTCGCGCATGTACCTGTAGAAGAAAGTGAGGAGGAGCGTCCTTATGTGGGAGCCGTCGACGTCGGCATCCGTCATGATCACCACCTTGTGGTACCTCGCCCGGTCGATCTGGAAGTCGTCGCCTATCCCGGTGCCGAGGGCGGTGATGATGTTTCGAATCTCGTTGTTCTTCAGGATCTTGTCGAGCCTCGCCCTCTCCACGTTCAGGATCTTCCCCCGGAGGGGGAGGATCGCCTGAAAGTGCCTGTTCCTCCCCTGCTTTGCGGAGCCGCCCGCCGACTCCCCCTCCACGATGTAGAGCTCTGAGAGATGGGGGTCTTTTTCGGCGCAGTCGGCGAGCTTTCCGGGAAGCCCTCCCGAGCTGAGGGCGTTCTTCCTCCGGGTCAGCTCCCTCGCCTTCCTCGCCGCGATCCTCGCCCGATACGCCTGGGTCGCCTTATCGACGATCTTGTTGATGACGAGGGGGTTTTCCTCGAAGAACTCGGATAGCCCCTCGGAGACGAGGGAGCTGACTATCCCGCCGACGGCGCTGTTGCCGAGCTTCGTCTTCGTCTGTCCCTCGAACTGGGGGTCGGAGAGCCGGACGCTTATGACAGCTACAAGCCCCTCTCTGAGGTCGTCGCCGGTGAGCTTCGTCTCGTCCTTCAGGAGCTTGTTCTCCCTGGTGTACTCGTTCGTCGTCTTGGTGAGGGCGGCCCGAAAGCCCGAGAGGTGGGTTCCGCCCTCTCGGGTGTTGATGTTGTTGGCGAAGGAGAGGACGTTCTCATTGTAGGTGTTGTTGTACTGGAGGGCCACCTCGACGGACGTTCCTTCCTTCTCCCGAGAGAAGTATATGGGAGGGGAGTGGAGGAGGTCCTTGTTCTTGTTCAAGTGCTCGACGAAGGAGATGATCCCCCCCTCATAGAGGTACTCTCTCCTCTTGGCCGTCTTCTCATCCTCGATCGTTATCTTGAGGCCGCGGTTTAAGAAGGCCAGCTCCCGGAGCCTGCTCGCCAGGATCTCGAAGCTGAAGTCTACGGTCTCGAAGATCTCGGGGTCGGGCTTGAACCTGACCTGCGTGCCGGTATGGTCGGAGACTCCGTGGACCTCCAGGTCGGAGGCGGGCCTGCCCCGCTCGTACCTCTGCCAGTAGACGAGGCTATTTCTTCTCACCTCTACCTCGAGCCACTCCGAGAGGGCGTTGACGACCGACACCCCTACGCCGTGGAGGCCGCCGGAGACCTTGTAGGACTTGTGGTCGAACTTCCCTCCAGCGTGGAGCTTCGTCATGACGATCTCAAGCGCAGGCTTCTTGTAATGCTCGTGGATGTCTACGGGGATGCCCCTCCCGTCGTCGCCTACGGAGACGGTTCCGTCGGCATGTAGGACCAGGTTGATCTCCGAGCACCGGCCGGCCATCGCCTCGTCTATGCTGTTGTCCACCACCTCGTAGACCAGATGGTGGAGGCCTGCACCGTTGGTGCTCCCTATGTACATGGCTGGCCTTCGCCTGACGGCATCTAGCCCCTCCAGGACCTGGATGGTGCTCGCGTCGTACTCCTCTATCACTTCGCTCAAGACCGGATTCGCCCCCGAATACATAAATAACCCATAATCAAATTATCTCTTTATATATAACGCTTTGCCAGAGCTAAACGATAACCAGCAACGGTAAGATTTTAATGATTCTGATTTTATCCTAATATCTCATTCTTCGACCATGACGAGCGCGGAAAGACCGCACAGGAAGGCAAAGGTCGACCTCTCAATACTTAGTCTTAACCGACCTGGCAGAGAGCCTCAGAAGATATCGGCTCCAGGATCCTGGCCCCCATAGGGAAGGGCTGGCCTTCGGAGGCGCCATATCGAGGGCTATCATCGCGGCCCCTTGGAGGAGACGGTCGAAGTACGGGGCTAGACCCAACCCTCCGTCGGGACGAACTTCGTCCCATAATAGATTATCCCCCTTTCCCCCTCTTTCCACAGTATCCTGAAGACGGGCTTCACCCTCATCCCGATCTCGATCACTTCGGGGCTGCAGATCACCTGGCCTGTGAGCCTCGGACCCTCCAGAAGCTCTATGATCGCCAGGTTGTAGGGTGTCTGCCTCTTGAAGTCGTCGGTGGCGTTGTATATGGTGGTGAAGGTCACCACCGTCCCCTCCCCATCGAATTTGTGATCCTCCATCTTGGCGTTTCTGCGACAGTTGGGACAGATCGTCCTCGGCGGGTAGTAGTACTCGTCGCACTTTTCGCAGTGAGTCCCCACCAGGTTGTACCTCTGGGGTATATGTCTCCAGAATCGTGGCACTGTGGACAATTTGTCACCTCGACATTATGTGGACGAGGGCGGTGCCGCCGCACCCGCCGACGTTGTGGGCGAGCCCCACCTCGGCCCCCTGTACCTGCCTCTTCCCCGCCTCGCCCCGGAGCTGAAGGACCATCTCATAAGCCTGTTTGATCCCGGTGGCCCCAACGGGATGGCCACAGGCCTTGAGCCCCCCCGAGGTGTTTATCGGGATCTTTCCGCCGATGGCGGTGATCCCCTCCCCGGCGGCCCTGCCGCCCTCTCCCTTCTCGACGAACCCCAGATCCTCGATGGCCACGATCTCCCCTATGGTGAAGGCGTCGTGGACCTCGGCGAGGTCGATATCCTCCGGTTCGAGCCTCGCCATGCCGAAGGCCTTCCTCGCCGCAGAGACTGTAGCGTCGAGGGTTGTTATATCCCTCCGGTCGTGGAGGGCGAGGGTGTCGCTCGCCTGGGCTGCGGCCAAGATGTTGATGGGGGCGTCGGAGTATTTGTGAGCCAAATCCGTCGGGGCCAATACCACCGCGGCGGCGCCGTCGGTGATCGGCGAGCAGTCCAGGACCCGGAGGGGGTCGGCAACGAGGGGGGATCTTAGGACCTTGTCGACGGTGATCTCCATCTGGTACTGAGATATGGGGTTCATGGAGCCATTGTGATGGTTCTTCACCGCCACCTCGGCCAGCTCCTCTCGGGTCGTCCCGTACCGGTGCATGTGGAGCCTCGCTATCATGGCGTAGAGGGCGGGGAACGTCGCCCCGAAGAAGCACTCCCACTCCCGGTCGGCGGCGGCGGCTAGGGCATCGGCTGCGACGCCTCCGGTGACGTCGGTCATCTTCTCCACCCCGGCGGCTATGACAACGTCGGAGTAGCCGCTTGCCACCGCCAGGACCGACTGTCTGAGGGCGATCCCGCCGGAGGCGCAGGCAGCCTCGACCCTGGTGCTGGGGACGTGAAGGCGAGATAGGCCGGCGCAGTCGGATATCAGGGCGCCGATGTGCTCTTGCTCCACGAAACGGCCGCCGCTCATGTTCCCGACGTAAAGGCCGTCGATCTCGTCCCCGGAGACGTTCGCGTCCTCCAGAGCCATGATGCCCGTCTCCACCACCAGGTCGCGGAGAGAGTCGTCCCACCGCTCCCCAAACTTCGTGCAACCAGCTCCGATAATCGATACAGATCTCATAATATCACAGCCGCAGCTTTCCCTTGTGCTTGGCGTAAACCGCGTAGTCCAGGTACTGGACGTTCTCGAAGTAGTCCCTGACCCGGGGAGCTCGATTCCGGATATCTTCTATGGCGTCACCGACCCTGATGCTGAAGGCGTCGCTCCCCGCCCCCGACCCGAAGCTCGCAAGAAAGATCCTATCGCCGGGCTTCGCGACGTCCAGGGTCGCTGCCAGCCCTATGAGGCTCGATCCCGAGTAGGTGTTTCCGATCCATGGGACGACGAGCCCCGGCTCGATCTGATCAGCGGAGAATCCCAGGCTCTTTGCCACCCTCCGGGGAAACTTGCCGTTGGGCTGGTGGAAGACGGCGTAATCGTAATCCTCGGGGATCGTCTTCATCTTCTTCAAAAGGCCCCGGGTGGCGCTGGTGACGTGCTTGAAGTAGCCGGGCACCCCCGTAAACCTCCCCCCGTGCTCCGGGTAGGGCATCCCTTCCCGCCTCCAGAAGTCGGGGGTATCGGTGGTGAAGGAGTAGAACCCCTCAATCTCCGCTGCCAGGTCCTCGCGGCCGATGAGGTAGGCAGCTCCGCCAGCGGCCGCCGTGTACTCGAGGGCGTCGCCGGGTGCCCCCTGGCTGGTGTCAGTCCCCATCGCCAAACCCAGGTCGATCATACCAGCGGAGACGAGGCCAAGGCACGCCTGGATCGCCGCGGTCCCGGCCTTGCAGGCGAACTCCAAGTCTGCAGCCGTCAGCTGGTGGTCTACGCCGATGGCCTCGCCGACGATCGTCCCCGTCGGCTTTACGGCGTAAGGGTGGCTCTCGGACCCGACGTAGATCGCCCCGATCCTGGCCGGATCGATGGAGGCCCGCTTGAGAGCGTTCCTCGCCGCCTCGACGGCGATGGTAACGGCGTCCTCGTCGAAGTCCGGGACGGATTTCTCGAAGACGTTGAGGCTTTGGGCCATATCCTCCCTCTCGCCCCAAACCCTGGCGATCTCCTCAGCCTTTATCCTGTACCGAGGTATATACACACCATAGCTGACTATTCCCACAGGCATTCCATCACCTTTGATTAAGATTGTTCACTAGGTCCTCGGCCGAGATGTTGGTGGCGAAGAGGGGGATCCTCTCCAGCTCCGCGATCTTCCTGGCCACCCCGTCCACCTCGGAGGGTTCGATCCCCTGGAGGATCACGGCCCCGGGTTTGAGTTGGCTGACCCTCACTGCCACCATCGGCGATCTGCCGGTGGAGACGCCGGTGAATATCAGGGCCCGGGCGGTGCTCCTGCCGTATATCCTGTGAAATTGATCGGGGAGAAACTCAAAAATAGCCTTCATGCTGTCGATGATCGAATAGCCGTAAATGGTGACGTCGACGTCTCCGCAGACGATGCAGGCACCGATCTGATCGACGAACTTCGATAGAGAAACAGGCTGCTGGTATTCGCAAACGAAACATATCCGGCCGAAGCTGCCTCCGTCGCTGAGCATCGAGCAGTAAGTCCTGGCGGTGCCGCTACCCCGAAATTCGTCGATGGTCAAAAGGGCGTCGATGATCTTGCTGACGATCAGAATGCCGGGGGACCTCCGTCTGCCGCTCTCATAATCGCTTATCACAGAGGGCGAAATGCCCAGGTGGTTGGAGAGCTCGGTCTGGGTGATCCCGAAGTTTCTCCGCCATTTTTTGAGAGTCTCACCGGGATTATGAGACAGAGTGATCTCACCGGCCATCTTTTCTGCGAGCAGTCCTCGAATATCAGAGATATCCCCCCCAGCCGACATGGAACTGAGAGGAGCCTCCTTAGAATATAAAGTTAACGAAGAGGATTTCGTCATATGACGAGATGGGACAATAAGAGGTAAAAATACGAGGTAAAACGAGATGCGCCGACCGGGATTCGAACCCGGGTTTTGGGCTTGCTCCGCGACGTCTGCCGCTTGGAAGGCCCAAGTCATAACCACTAGACCATCGGCGCTCACACCCACCACCGCCTTGTTGAACTTAACGTTTTCGATCCGGCAAGCCGCAGGAAAGCGGAGCGACCCCCCTGCAGATGGCAGATCTCTCCGGAAGCTTCCGGGTTCAAGGGGTCGGAGGATGACGATAACCTTCTATAGATCGATATCTGGAAAGAGCCGGGTCCTCCGCGAAGCCGACCGACGGCGGTCAGATACCTTGATATACCGAAGGCGTCTTGAAACTTTTGCGGCTAGGATTTTTCCGGAGGGATAGGAGATATTGAACCTGCTGATAATCGCCATCTGGCTGATGCTGCCCGCCTACCTGCCCAACAACTTGGCTGTCCTCTTCGGCGGAGGAAAGCCGCTGGATTTCGGCAAGACCTTCCGGGATGGGCGCCGGATCCTCGGGGACGGCAAGACCTTCCGGGGAACTATCGCCGGCGCCCTCGGAGGGATGGGGGCTGGGCTGCTCCTCTCCGCCGTCGCATCCACCTGGCCGGACCGGGGCCTGCCTCAGTTCGGGTCCGGAGATGAACTTCTTATGGTCCTCATGGGCCTCTCCCTGGGGGCGATGGCAGGAGATGTCATAGCCAGCTTCTTCAAGCGGAGGATGGGGATGGAGCGCGGTGCCTCCCTCTTCCTCGTCGACCAGCTAGATTTCGTCTTGGGGAGCTGGGCCCTGACCTATCTTCTCGCTCCCCGGTGGTTCTCCCAGAACTTCACCCCTGAGATCATATTGATAGTTCTGATCATAACGCCGATACTCCACAGGGCGACGAACGTCATAGGGTACAAGATCAAGGCGAAGAAGGAGCCCTGGTGAGGCTGGAGGTCCTGTTTTGGTCCGGGTTCAAGGGGGATGGAGGGGGAGATATCCGGCCAAATCCGAAACCAATGGGTTTTTCCCGGTAATCGCCGGCCTTATCGGGGGGTATTTGCCCGAAAATCTGCCAAATAGGTGTCTTTTATATTTCAAGCTTTGATACCTCTTTTTTGGGATCGTTAGACCCACGATACCCCTGATAAAAAACGAAAATGGCGGCCGCATTACCATTTCGAAAGCTTTATAAGTCCAGTAACCGATAGTCAGTACGTTACTGGCCAAATTTTTCATAGATTACTATGATTTGGCAAGAATGAAAAAGGAGGAGAGCAAATGGACATGGTTAGCATGGGGCTCCTAGCCGCGATGGGCGCCCTTGCGACGATAGCCGGAGCAAGTGAGGACTTAGAGTCCGATGTGGGTTCTCAGAGCAATCCCAACTCACAGGTCCAGTTGGCAGCTCAGGTGGGTCACACCCACAGGATTTACAACAAGGCCATATCTGGAGAGCCACCATCGAACGCTCTTTACGCCGCACTTGCCGCAGTTACAGCCAGCGTCTTGATGTCCGATGCGTACGGTATGAACGCGTTTTTCTCAATAGCAGTCGGCTCTCTTGTAGCCGCTGTATTCAACGGCATCCTTTCCATGACTTCGTACATGGGGAGGAATACGAGCCAGGCGCGTTTCAATCAGTACGTCTATCTGGACGTCTTGCGAAGTCACACCACTACCATAATGGCACATGCGTACATTACAGCCTTCTGCGTTGTCGCGATATCCTACATCATGACAGCCCCCTGGCTTCCGATCCAGCACCCATTCCCCCTGCCCGTCATAGCATTCACCTGGGGAATCGCCCTCGGAGCCATAGGCTCGTCGACCGGAGACGTCCACTACGGAGCTGAGAGAGAGTTTCAGCAGTATCCGTTCGGAGCCGGCCTGAACGCCGCCAACTCCGGGGACATCGTCACAAAGGGTGAAGCGGGGCTGAGAAGCTCCATCGACAACGCCTGGTTCTGCGCCAAGTTCGGAGGTCCGGTCACTGGCCTGGCTTTTGGCCTTATCGTATTCCTGGACAACTGGCGGACTACCATCTTCGATCCCGCCACCCAGGGGTGGTATGCGATCGCGACGGGAGTACTTATCGTAGTTCTGCTCAACGTCTACAACAGAATCCTCGAGGTCAGGTCGAAGAAGAGGTACGGGCCCTATCCCGAATACGTGGGGGACATTAAGGCATGAGCACCTTTGACGCAAGCACGTTAATTTACGTAATCCAGATCGTTATCGGCGGGCTTCTTGTAGGCATAGGCGTCCACTTCGTTCCCGTCGGCGGGGCTCCGGCAGCCATGGCCCAGGCCACGGGCGTCGGTACCGGGACAGTTCAGCTGGCGACAGGATCGGGGCTCACCGGCCTGATAAGCGCCGGCCTGATGATGAGCGTCACGGACAACATCCTCTTGATAGTCTTGAGCGGTGCCGTGGGCGCCATGATCATGATGGACGTCACGATGATCGTCGGAAACTGGGTATACATCTATGGCATCGGCGTTCCGCCCGTGGCTGCAAAGGTGGATTACGATCCGATAACCAAAGACCCGCAGCCCCCTTACATATCCCCAGGGACCGTAGGTCACGGCGTTCCCACCGTCAGCTACGTCAGCGGGACGATCGGAGGGCTCTTGGGTGGGGCCGGAGGTTCGCTGATCTACTACGCCCTTATGAACATCAACGGCGTCTCGGGATTGAGCGCCTTCTTCGCCATAGGGATCTTCGTCGTGAACGCCGTCATAGCCTCCTACAACATCCAGGGGACGATCGAAGGGTTCCACGACCCGAAGTTCAAGAGGATCCCCCGGGCGATCCAGGCTTGTTTCATCGCAACCCTCATCATAGGAATATTCGCTGTATTGATCCACGGAGGTGCCTGAAATGAGCGTTGCAGCAGGCGGAGGAGAGTCCAAGATCGACAAGACTAAGCTGACGATGTACGGCCTCGGTGGCGGAATTCTTGGAATTTACCTCGCACACGTTCTGAATATGATAACCGGGACCGGATACTTCTCGTTCCTCGCAGGCCTTGGGGCCATCGCCGCTATCGTGATGGGCGCCGACGCCGTAAGAAGGGTCTGTGCTTACGGCATAGGGACCGGAGTTCCGTCCATCGGGATGATGGCGATGGGGATGGGGCTTGTAGCAGCCATGTTCGGCCTTGCCGTAGCGGGAATTGCAGGACCGATCATCGGCATCGCCATCGCGATGGGCTTCGGCTATTTTGTAGGAATGCTCGCCAACAAGATCATCAAGATGAACATCCCGGTCATGGAAGAGGTTTTGATGAGCCTCGGCGGCGCAGGAGCTGTTGTCATAATCGCCCTTAGCGTCGTCATATCCGGGCAGATCGGCTACCAGGATATGCTCAACGACGTCGTATTCACCGGATTCATAGCGATAGTCTTCATCGCCGGTGCTCTCGCCATATTGCAGCCGTTCAACGCCAACCTCGGCCCCGACGAGACCCAGGACAGGACCCTCGTCCACGCCATATCCACCGGAGGTCTCGCGATGTTCGCTGCCGGGATCGGCTCGTTGATCACCGTTGGTGTCGGAGGAGCTGTCCTGACTATGCTGATAGCAGCGGCCATCTGGCTGAAGGCCTTCCTCTGGTACTTCAAGCTGGTCAAGAGGGACTCTGCAGGCGTCGTCGGAACCGGTCTTCTCGCTGAAGGAGGTCTGTAGATGGGAATAGTCAGAGCAGGCCCAACAGATCTGCATCTGGTCTTCGATCCGCTCGAAGGGATGATCGCAGAGGAGAGAGATGACGTCGTTCAGTTCGCTCTGGACCCGATAATGGAGCAGATCGAACTCCTCGACAAGGTCGCCGACGATCTGGTGAACTCCCTCGCTCCGGATGCGCCCCTCCTCAACACTTACAAGGGAAGAGAGGGCGCAAGCTTCATGGCGGGCGTTTACACCAACATATGGTACGGGTTCATAGTCGGCCTGATCGTCGCCTTTGTGTACGTTTTCTCCCATGGAGGTGCTTTCTAAATGGCCAACAAAGTGAAACCGACCGATCCCTGGCCCTGGATGACCGGCGAGTATGAGGTCGGAAACCCCGAGGGCCCCGTCGCCGTCGTAACCTGCGGCTCTCACATGAACAACGCCCCCTTCCTCGATGCTGGCGCGGCCCTGGCGGGACCGTGCAAGACCGAGAATATCGGGATCGAGAAGATGGTGGCGAACATCGTCTCCAACCCCAACATCAGGTTTTTGGTAATCACGGGGATGGAGGTTAAGGGCCACATAACGGGACAGGCAATAGAGGCCTTCGCGGAGAATGGGATCAACCAGGAGGGAAGGATCGTCGGTGCCACGGGCGCCATCCCCTTCATCCAGAACCTGACCCCAGAATCGATCGAGAGGTTCAAAGAGCAGATCACGACCGTCAATATAATCGACACCGAGGATGTCGGCACCATCGTCTCCAAGATAAAAGAGTGCGTCTCCAAAGATCCGGGGGCCCTCGACGTGGAGCCGATGGCGATAGAGATCTCCGAAGGTGAGGAGGCCGAGACTGCCCACGGGCTGCGCCCCATGGCGGCAGAGGTCGTCAACATCCGGGCGAGGATGAAGCAGATAGAGGCCAATGTCACCAACATGGGCCTAGAGAACAAGTACGCTGCAGGAGTCTACGCCGGAAAGATCGAGGGGGTTGTGATGGGGATAACCATCGTTCTCGTCCTCTTCGGGATGATTATGTGGATGGGAGGTATGTGAGATGGCAGATGAGGAGATTAAGACCGAAGAGGTCCAAGAAGCGGCCCCAGAGGTCGAAGTGGTGAAGCCGATAACTGCCGATATACCCTACGGCAAGGGCCTCCCTACCGTCTTGATGCCCTTCATGGGACCTTTTCACGAGATCACCGAGAGCGTGACCTACAGAGGCCAGCTCATAGCAAGAGATCAAAAGCTCAGCTCGAGCGTGAACGCCGCATTGCCCATAGGGGCGTTTATCGGCTTCTTCTTCGCGCTTCTGATGGTCCTCTTGCCGATCTTCATCATGACCTGAGGTGATACGATCATGGCTCAAGATAATCGAGATGTAGTGCCCAGCGTCGTAGTGGACCAGGACCAGTACACCCAGGTCCTAGAGAAGCTGGCAAAGATCGATCAGAAGATCGAGTTCGTTAGCGCGGAGATGGCCCAGAGGCAGGGCAAGAAGATCGGCAGAGATATCGGCATCCTCTACGGAGCCTGTGGGGGAATAATCATAGTGCTGGCATACTATTTGCTGGCGTTTGGTCTGAGGGTTTGACATGTTCAAATTTGACAAGAAGCAAGAGGTATTCGAGTTCGGCAAGATCAAGGTGGGAGGTCAGCCCGGAGAGTACCCGACCGTCTGTATAGGAACGATGTTCTATTCCCGGCACAAGATTGTGACCGACGAGGACAAGGGGCTCTTTGACGTCGCTGCCGCGGAGAAGCTGTGGAAAGACCAGGAAGAGATGAGCGACACCACAGGAAACCCCTGTTTCAACCAGATCGTCGCCGAGACGGATGAGGCTATGGCCAAGTACCTGGACTGGTTCGTCGACATATCCGACGCTCCCTTCCTGGTGGACTCCAGCGCCCCCAGCGTGCGGGGTTTCGGCGTCAAATATGCCACCGAGATCGGCGTCGCTGACAGGGCGATCCACAACTCCATCAACGCCTCCATCACCGCCGAGGAGTTCCAGGCGGTCAAGGAGAGCGACCTCGACGCCGCCATCGTCCTCGCCTTCAACGCCATCGACGCCACCACCCAGGGGAAGATGGACGTCCTGACTAAGGCCGCAGGAGGCGCGGAGAAGGGGATGCTCGACTACGCAGCAGAGGCCGGGATCACAAGGCCCCTCATCGACGTCGCCGCCATGCCCCTGGGCAACGGCTCCGGCGCCACCATCAGGGCTGGGATAGCCGTCAAGGCGATCCTGGGCCTTCCCGTCGGCGCGGGCTACCACAACGGCGCCTCCGCCTGGGACTGGATGAAGAAGTACAAGAAGGTGAACAAGGCAGCCTTTGCTCCGGTGGACATCGGATCAAACCTCGTGGCCGGGATCATGGGAGCCGACTATTACCTATACGGCCCCATCGAGAACGCCACGATGGTCTTCCCCGCGGCGGCCATGGTCGACATCATGTGCGCTGAGAGCGCAAAAGAGCTCGGCCTGGAAGTCCTGGACCCGAACCACCCGATCAACAAGCTCCTCTGAGCACCCCCTCTTTTTTTCTTTTTTATTTCGAGGCGATCCGCATGCCGGTTAGAGTGGAGATCAGGGCAGCCTTTGGAAGCGGCCGTTTTCGGTGCCTGAGATGCGGGACCTGCTGCCATCACCGCCGACCCCAGGAGTTCGACGACCTCATCCCTCCCGAGAGGATGGCGGAGTTTCTGGATAAGAGCAACCTGATCTACCTCACCGAGAAGGATATCGATAAGATCAGCAGGAGGACGGGTTTAGAGGCCGGGGAGTTCGTAGACACCCTCTACGGCGACAAGAAAGGGTCCGTCAGGGTCGATGAGGGCGGAAAGAGGGTTATCCTCGACCTTCCCGTCATGAAGTCGAGGGAGTCGGACGGAGCTTGCGTCTTCTTTCGGGACGGGAAGGGGTGCTCCATCTACTCCGTCAGGCCGACGGCCTGTCGCCTCTTCCCCTTCGTCGTCGTCGAGAGGTCGGGGCCCTCGGGGGGGATCGTCCTCGAGATAGGGTACAACCCCACCTGCCCGGGCATGGGGGGAGGGAAGGAGCCGGATAGAAGGAGGCTCGAGAAGCTCGTCGCCGGCCAGTTCGCCGAGAGGATGGAGACCGTCGGCTCCCAGGTTCAGAGGCTGAGGATCGAGGGGAAGATCCACCCCGACGCCAGGATCTACAGGACGATGCCGGGGAAGAAGGACCGGCCTCTTTGAATGATGGAGTCATCGATAGGCGGATGAAATGGATCGAAGGGCGCGGGGGATGGCTATAAGCCGGATTTTTCATTAGACATAATTATTAAATAAGATCGGTGTAATGGTCCTTTGCAGATCTTTGCAATAGCTCAAGTAGAGGGATACTCATGAAACGAGTTTTAATTGGCGTAGCGTTCTTAACTCTCCTATCTATGGCGGGATGGGCCCTAGGGATGGGGGTAGCGGATGGAGAGATGGAAACGGAAGAAGCAGATCCTCTTATACCGCGAGAACTGCTCTTCGGCAATCCTGACAAGATCACTGTAAGAACGAGCCCCGACGGTTCAAGGATCAGCTATCTTGCCCCCAAAGACGGTGTCCTGAACGTCTGGGTGGGACCTATCGAGGACCCGGAAGCTGCAGAGCCCGTCACCAACGATACATATCGGGGGATACGCTCCTACTCGTGGGCCTACACCAACGAGCACATCCTCTATATCCAGGACAAGGACGGCGATGAGAACTGGCGGATCTACAGCGTCAACCTGAGCAGCGGCGAGATGAAGGACCACACGCCCTTCGAGGATGTCCAGGCCAGGATTGTAAAGGTCAGCCGCAACTTCCCTGAGGAGATAATCGTCGGCATAAACAGCCGCGATCCGGAGTACCACGACCTCTATCACCTGAACATAGATACCGGGAAGATGACCCTGATCCAGGAGAACAGATATTTTTCATCCTTCGACATAGATGACAATTACACCGTCAGGTTTGCGACGAATATGACCTGCGACGGCGGTGCAGATATCTTCCGGCCGACGGGAGACGGCCGCTGGGAGGTCTTCTCAAAGATCCCGATGGAGGACGTGATTACGACGGGACCGGTTGGGTTCAACAAGACCGGGGAGATCCTGTATATGGTCGACAGCCGCGGCCGGAATACTGCGGCGCTCTTCGCCATGGATACGCATACCGGGGTTGAGACTTTAATCGCAGAAGACCCCAAAGCTGATTTCAGCGGCTGGATGGTTCACCCTTCAGAGAGGAACGTCCAGGCAGTTGCTTTCACCTACGAGCGGAAGGACTGGCAGGTGATCGACGGATCGGTGGCCGACGACCTGGCGTTCCTCGCAACGGTCGACGATGGCGACATCGAGGTGGTGAGCCGGTCTCTCGACGACAGGACCTGGATAGTCGTCTACGTCGTGGACGATGGCCCCTTCAGGTACTACCGCTATGACAGCAAGAAGAAAGAGGCCGAGTTCCTCTTCACCAATCGGAAGGATCTGGAAGATCTGGCCTTCGCCAAGATGATGATCCCAGCAGTCATCGTCTCGCGGGACGGTCTGAACCTGGTGAGCTACTACACGTTGCCTCTCGGAAGCGACCCGGATGGTGACGGCAGGCCGGAGGAGCCCCTCCCCATGGTCCTGTACGTCCACGGCGGTCCCTGGGCCCGCGACGTCTGGGACTATAACCCCGCCCATCAGTGGCTTGCCAACCGGGGATACGCCGTCCTGAGCGCGAACTTCCGCGGATCTACGGGGTTTGGGAAGGATTTCGTCAACGCAGGAAACCTGGAGTGGGGTGCCAAGATGCACGACGACCTGATCGACGCCGTCGATTGGGCGGTGGGTGAGGGGATCGCAGATCCCGATCGGGTGGCGATCATGGGTGGGAGCTACGGAGGGTACGCGACCCTGGTGGGGCTCACCTTCACCCCGGAGGTCTTCGCCTGCGGCGTCGACATAGTGGGCCCCTCAAACCTCACCACCTTGATCGAGACGATACCCCCCTACTGGCAGCCTCAGATCGAGCTCTTCGCAACTCGGATGGGCGACCACAGGACTGAAGAGGGGCGAAGGCTCCTCTTCGAGCGCTCTCCCATAAACCGCGTCGAGAATATAGCGCGGCCTCTTCTGATAGGCCAGGGCGCCAACGATCCCCGGGTCAGCCAGAACGAGTCGAACCAGATCGTCGGGGCTATGCAGGAAAAGGGAATTCCCGTCACCTATGTCCTCTATCCAGATGAGGGTCACGGCTTCGCTCGACCAGAGAACAGGATATCGTTCTTCGCCATCGCTGAGGCCTTCCTCTCAGAGCATCTGGGCGGAAGGTTTGAGCCGGTGGGAGACGCTTTCGAGAATTCGACGATCACCGTCCCCGTTGGAGCCGAGGAGGTTCCGGGGCTGAAGGAGGCTCTCTTTGACCGATCGGCCTGATGGAGTCCTCTTCTACCGGCTGAAGAGACGAAATGGCGGCTAAGGGGGATCCGGGCGGCTCGCCGGTTCCCCATGATCTTTTTTATGCTGCCCTTCCTCATCCGGCTCTATATCGGCGGGACCGTCCGGATCAGAGTCCCTGGAGGTACCCCTCGATCCGATCGAGCCCCTCGGCGATCCTCTCGATGGAGTTTGCGTAAGAGAAGCGGAGGTATCCCTCGCCGTTAGCCCCGAAGTCGATCCCGGGCGCGACGCCGACGCGGGCTTTCTCCAGGATATCGAAGGCGAGCTTGTACGAATCGGACGAAATATGCCGGGCGTCGGCGAAGACGTAGAAGGCCCCCGTCGGCTCGACTTCGATCCCGAATCCGAGCTTGCGGAGCCTTTTGATCATGAACCGCCTCCGCTCGTCGTAGGTCCGCCTCATCCGTTCGACGTCGTCGCCGGCCTCCCGGAGGGCGGCGATCCCCGCCCTCTGGACGGCGGAGTTGGCGCAGATGAAGAGGTTCTGCTGCATCTTCTGGATCGGCCTGATGAACTCGGGAGGGGCGATCAGGTACCCCAACCTCAGGCCAGTCATGGCGTAGAGCTTCGAGAAGCCGTTGAGGACGATGGCGTCGTCGGCGAACTCCAAAATCGACCTCTCCCTTCCAGCGTAGACGAGGCCGTGGTAGATCTCGTCGGAGATGACCCGGACCCCCAGATCGGCGATCTCCTCCATCCTTCGGGCGGATAGGAGGGTCCCCGTGGGGTTCGATGGCGAGTTGATGACGATGGCCTTCGTCTTATCAGTGATTCGGGATCTTACAGCTCCGGGGTTGAGCTGAAAGCCGTCCGCCTCGGCGGCCGGCACCGGCACGGGGACGCCGCCCGCAAAGCGAATGAAGTTGGGGTAGCAGGCGTAGCCGGGGTCGGAGACGATCGCCTCGTCTCCACCCTCCAGGAGGAGGGAGAAGACGAGCATCATGGCGGGAGAGGTCCCCGAGCAGACGACGATCCTTTCGGGATCGACGGTGACGCTGTACTTCTCATAATAATGCTCGGATATCGCCTCCCGAAGCTGCGGGTCGCCGCAGCTGTGGGTGTAGTGGGTGTGGCCTTGAGCGAGGGCTTCTGCCACCGCCTCCCGGACTGGGGCGGGGATGTCGAAGTCCGGCTCGCCCACCTCCAGGTGGACTACGTCGATCCCCTGGCGCTCCATCGCCCGGGCGCGTTCCAGAACGTCCATCACCAGAAAGGGGGTCATCTCCTCGGCTCGTTTCGAGATCATGTTGGCGGGCTCCTAACCTATGACGAAAGGACGACGTCGATAAAGACAATAGAGCTTTCGATGGAACTTTGTTTTACGCTGCAGATCGAGAAAAAATTTGTTCAATTTTTCCGCTCACTTTCGGCAGCTTCGAGTTTATCGACGATTTTTCGGAAGGATGCCCGTAAGGGCGGAAGGTCCCGGCGCACGGTCTCAAATACCCTCTGCAAGTTTACTCCGAAATAATCGTGGCTCAGCTTATCTCGCATCCCCGCCATCTCTCTCCAGGGAACATCGGGATACTCTCGGCGAATATCAGGAGGGATTTTCTTGGAGGCTCCACCCACGATCTCCAGCGCCCTGACCGCTGCAAAGTTGGTCTTTTCATCGGCTTCGAAGGCGTCGTAATCCATATCTGCAACAAACCTCTCAGCGCTCTCAATCGCGTTGAGGATGTCCTGAAGATAGTCGAAGGCGCTCGCGTTTCCCTTTCCTCATACCGTCTCAACCTCCCCCAGAATGCGACGACCGATGGCGGGCTTGAGGGCGCTTCTCTCCACCAGATCCACCTTCGCCCCCAAGAGATCGCTAAGACGGTTTTCGAGGGCGATGAACTCCAGAAGGGTCAGGGGCTCATCGCCCTCCTCCAGATCCACCAGAAGGTCGATGTCGCTCTCCTCGTCGGCCTCGCCTCGGATATAGGAGCCGAAGATCCCAAGAGACGTCACCTTGTAGCGACTGGCGAGCTCTGGCATGTGAGACCTCAGAATTCGGGCGATCTCCTCTGCAGTCTTCACCTTCCCTTGAGATTGCGATCGCGGTTTCCTCTTTGACGATGTCGTCAATTTAACCTCCGGCACTTTTTCGTTATTCAGCTTAATCTCTCGGAAGAAATATCTTTCACCGACCAGACCTACAACCCAACCGTCTTTATCTCTACGCCTTCACCCCACCTTCAGCTGAGCCTCGATCAGCTCGTCGAGGAAGGACCTCCTCACCTCCGCGGCGTAGTCCCAGAGGTCGGGGCCGCAAGAATCGCACTCCCGCCCCCGCTCCTCCATCACCCGGACCAGGTCCAGAAGGGAGGCGTAGAGGAGGGGCGCCGCCTCCCGGAGGCGGGAGTCGAAGGCGCTCGCGGCCTCTTTTGTCGGGATCAGCCTGCAGCCGCCGCTGGCGTTGTCCCAGGCCATGCAACCGGCCTGGAGGCAGGCCCGGGCCACAAAGGGGCAGGCCTTCTCCACCTCTTTCTCCACTTCTACCTCTCTACGATCTGCCACCATCTCCACCGCCTCAGAGCCGAGATAGCAAAATCTTCAAACGATATCACCTGCCGTCTCGTCTTACATCTCTCTGACGGATTTATGGATGCTCTTCGATCCTATAAGTGACTTTTTATTCGATGTTGGGGGCTGCCGTTCGGGAAAAATGGTAGAGGGATTTTTCCATCCACCTGAGATGAAATGGCGACATTGGGCGATCTTGGAGATTTATTCGAGCCTTGATGGCCATGAGGCGGATCTTCTATCGGTATAAACCCGGAGGCGGGGACAAAAATTTAAGTAAAATACCTGGCAATGGTGTAACTTAATTCTGTTACGAAGACGGATATTCGATCCGTCGATCGGAGCTTTCGACCAGGAGGTTTCGGGCCGATTGATGCTGTGATCTATCGCTCTGCATCTCAGCCCGTCCGAACTCAGGAGGTTCATAAGATCATGAAATCGAGATATACAGCGGCGATCCTTACACTGCTATTGCTGGCATCGCCGATCTTTGCGGCCGACGCCGCCTCAGCCCAGGAGATGAAAACTTCGCCCGTTCTGGAGATGCGGCCTGGAACTATGACCGTCATGGAGAGGTTCGCCCCCATCTACTACGCCGATGGTGGTGAGACCAGGGGCTCGGTCTATTACGCCGCCAGCAGCACCGCTCCCGATAACATCATCTATACGCGCCCCTCGGGAAGGCTCTACAGCTTCACCTTCCATCCGGGGGTACCCGAGAAGCTCTACTACGCCAACGCCAACCAGAACGACATTTACATGGTAGCCGAGACCGGGTCCGGCTGGTCCGCTGAATCGACGGTTTTCACCCACAGGACTTACGTCAGGGATATAGCCTTCGCCTTCGACCAGAACAACAACCTCGGCCTCTACTTCAGCGAGGCGACGAGGGCCGGAGGCGACGGGACTATCTACCGGGTCGACGGCGCCGCCGCCACCCCGATCTACACCGTCAAGCTCGCTGACGTCGGCGGGTTCTGGGCCGGGGACTTCTCCTTCGACTACGACGGAAACCTCTACCTCTGCTCAGGAAACCAGGTGCCTGCCAGCATATACAAGGTCACCACCGGGACCGGAGCCATCACCAGGATCTTCGAATCGAGGGACACTTCCATAGCCGGCCTCGTCTACCGGGACGGCCGCCTCTACTACGCCGACTGGCGCCAGAACATCTACCGCCTCGACCTTGCCAGCGGCACGAGCACCCTCTACTACACCAACCCCGCCAGAACCTGGATCTCGGACGTCGGCTTCAAGGAGAGGAGGGACGCCGCTGGGAGCAGGCCGATGGTCGGAACCTATACGAGATTCTCGACGATGCCGACGGCACCGATGCAGAAAGTCCTGATGCCATCTTGATTTGAGGGATGCCCGCCCCATCCCCCGCCCTTTTTTTCGGGCGCATGGCCAGGGGATGGTCTAAGAAACTGATTCATCTCGTCAATCCCATATGTTCCGGGGATCTGCCCTCGAAAAAAGGTAATCAAGTCCCTAGACGGCCCCGGCGAGTCCGAACACCATCTTTGGAGGCTTGCCTGCCCTCCTGCCTCCCGGCCAGGGCAGAGAGGAGGATGTAAAAGCTGGTCTCGGCGAGGATACATACCGCCGCCGGGACTGCGGCCCCGGGGCCGAAGAGGAGGAGGGCGACGGCGGCGGCGAGCCCCAGGTTCTTGAAGGAGGCGAGGAGGGTGTAGGCGATCCTCTTCTGAAGATCGACCCCCAGAGCCGCCGAGGCGGCGTAGACGATCGCCCCCGATATATAAGTCCTGACGAAGGCTACGAGGAGGACTCCTCCTACACCCACGGACATGGCGGAGCTGTTCAGCCCCACCACGACGTAGGTGACGACGAAGAGGCCGAAGTTGATGGGGTGGACGGGATCGATCTTGAATCGGCCGACGCGCCTTGAGGCGATGAGGGGGAGGAGTATCAGGAGGACGACGACCTCTCCCGTCTCCCAGACGCCCACCCCCACCTCCCCGGCGAAGTGGAAGATGATCAGGGGCATGAGGACGACAGATCCGAGATAAGACAGAACCTCCGAATAGAGGGCGAGCCTGACGTCGCCGTCCAACAGCTTCGTCAGGGGGACGACGGCCACCGCCGGCGGGACCGCCGCCATCACCACAAAGCCCAGTAGGTGCGCCTCATCCTCCAAGACCAGGGGGGCGATGGAGAGGATCAATCCCGATAAGAAGAGGTAGTTGATGAGGAATCCGGCCGCCGCCCTCCGGATCGGCGGAAGGCGGAGGTCGATCCCGCCCATGGAGAAGGCCATCATTAGAAATAGCGCCGGGATCACGAGAAATTCGAGCCTTCTGGCCGGCTCAGGCAGGAGAAATCCCAGGGCCACAGCCAGGGCCAGGATGGCGGCGGTATTTTTATGAAGGTCGATCTGCACGATGAAACCCGCACCTGTCTAATCGTCGTTCCTTCGACCCCTCGCCCTTCGGAGATATCTCCCTTACGTTCCGGGCGGCGGATGGAGGATCTGGATCTCAGTTTCGAGGGAGCTTGCCCAGCCGAGAAAGAAGAGCAAAACTGGAACGGATACTGTGGGACCAAGAAATGGAACGAGGAAATGGAACGAGGAAATGGAACGAGGAAATGGAACGAGGAAATGGAACGAGGAAATGGAACGAGGAAATGGAACGAGGAAATGGAACGAGGAAATGGAACGAGGAAATGGAACGAGGAAATGGAAC